>NZ_JBFBCE010000057.1:0-59269 GCF_040689595.1 Streptosporangium sp. NPDC051023
CTGCTGCGAGGGTGTTGAGCGACGAGGGAAGGCACCGGCACTGGGGCGCCCAGGCCCGCGACGCCGCCAGGCGTCGCAAATAAGCACAGCCGCAATCAGCAGGTGTCGGCGAGCTGCTCCAGGACGAGCAGCGGGTCGGGCAGCGGGCGCCCGTCGGGGGGACGGAGCCACGAGGCCGCCTTGCCGGTGGGCAGGACAGACGGCGGGGCGAGAACGTAGCTGTCACTGCAGTGCCAACGCAGGCCCGGCATCTCCTCGATGGTCGAGGGACCGTAGTCGAGGGGGCAGGACCACCACTCGTCCTCGTCGTCCGAGGCGTTGCGGGTGGCCACAAAGAACAGGGCCCGGTCGCCGTTGGCGGCGACCGGGCCCTGTGCGGCTGCGGTGGAGTCCATGTTCGCGAAGGCGGCGAGGCCCGCGGCGAGCGGCACGTCGAAGACGTCGAAGACCCTGCCTGTGGGGAGGATCACGTTCGCCTCGGGGTCGCGATGCCACCAGTGGCTCAGCAGAGTGGGGTCGGTGGTCGCCTGCATCTGCCAGGCACGCGAGAGCGGGTGGGCACCGGCGTCAGGACAGCCGATGCGATCGCACGAGCAGGCGCGGGAACCGCTGTGCAGCGGGCGCGCCCCGGGACAGCTCGCCCAGCCGAGGGCGGCGTACTCCAGCACCGAGTTGATCATCTGTTTCGGATGAGCACGTCGTTTGCCACGACGAGTCAGCGGTACCCCCACCATCGTGTCCTCCGTCGTCCGCGCGTCCCGCGTGCCTTCGGATGCGACGACATGCCCACACTGGGTCAGCGAGAGAAGTCAGACAGCCAGGGTCTACACCACCTGGGACACATCCGCACCGGTCCTCGCACTCTAACGCACAGACCCCAGACGCAAGCGGCAAACCCCCAGTTCTCAGCGTGTGCCTCTCGTCTCACCCCGCCCCCGGAACCGTCGACGGTCTCGGATACGAGCTTTTCCGAGTCACATCGAGTCCGCGGATCCGGCCCTCGCCGCCCGGACGACAGGGCCGACGTGCTGGGCCGTACCCGCCAGGCCCGGCGGGTACGGGGCCTACGGGGCGCGCGGGTGCCCGGCTCAGGCGAGTTTCCTGGCCACCTCGGTCGCCCAGTAGGTGAGGATCATGTCCGCCCCCGCCCTGCGGATCGCGATCAGGGACTCCATGATGACGCGGTCCCGGTCGATCCAGCCGTTCGCCGCCGCCGCCTCGACCATGGAGTACTCGCCGCTGACCTGGTAGGCGGCCACCGGCACGTCGACCAGGTCGCGCACCTGGCGCAGGATGTCGAGGTAGGCGAGCGCGGGCTTGACCATCACGGCGTCCGCGCCCTCTTCGAGGTCGAGGCGCACCTCGCGCAGCGCCTCGCCGACCGGTCCCGCCGCGTCCTGCTGGTAGGCGTTGCGGTCGCCGAACTGCGGCGCGCACTCGGCGGCCTCCCTGAACGGGCCGTAGAACGCCGAGGCGTACTTGGCCGAGTAGGCCAGGATCGGGATCTGCTCGAAGCCGTCGGCGTCCAGCGCGGCGCGGATCGCGGCGACCTGGCCGTCCATCATGCCGCTCGGCGCGATGACCTGGGACCCGGCCCTGGCCTGGGCCACCGCGGCGGACGCGTAGCGCTCCAGGGTCGCGTCGTTGTCGACCTCCCCGGCAGGGGTCAGGATGCCGCAGTGGCCGTGGTCGGTGAACTCGTCCAGGCAGGTGTCGGTCATCACGACCAGCGCGTCGCCGACCTCGGCGACGAGGTCGGTGACGGCACGCTGGACGATGCCGTCGGGGTCGTCGGCCGCCGAGCCGCGGGCGTCCTTCACCGCGGGCACGCCGAACACGATCAGGCCGCCGACTCCCGCCTCCGCCGCCTCGTGGGCGGCCTTGCGCAGCGAGTCACGCGTGTGCTGGAGAACTCCGGGCATCGAGCTGATGGGGTTCGGCTCGTCGATGCCCTCCTTGACGAACACCGGCAGCACCAGCTCCGCGGGGTGCAGCCTGGTTCCTGCGACCATCCTGCGCATTGCCGCCGTACGGCGAAGCCTTCGCGGGCGCGCGACAGGGAACTGGGCGGTCATGGTGTCTCCCCCTCCCCCCGGCCACACGGGCACCACGGAGGTGGAGGAGCCGGGGGACGTATTCGGTTGGTTCATGGCCTTTCGGGTGCCGCCGGCACCTGCCGCCGCACGGCACCCGTGACTGCCATTTCAGGTTACTTGGCGCGGCGCCGGGCTCCCCGCCGGGTCTGGGAAGGCCTGCGGGGAACGTCTCCGGCCGCGAGCGCGGCCTGCCGCTGCTTGGCGCCGTACTCGGCCAGCGCGGAGGCGAGGGCCGAGGCCGACGGCTTGTCGGCCATGACGTCGACCCTGAGCCCGAACTCCTCCGCGGTCTTCGCGGTCTGCGGCCCGATCACGGCGATGACCGTGACGTTGTGCGGCTTGCCCGCGATGCCCACGAGGTTGCGCACGGTGCTCGACGAGGTGAACAGCACCGCGTCGAACCCGCCGCCCTTGATGGCCTCGCGGGTCGGGGCGGGCGGAGGCGCGGCCCTGACGGTCCGGTAGGCGGTCACGTCGTCGCACTCCCAGCCCAGCTCGGTCAGCCCGGCGACCAGGGTCTCGGTGGCGATGTCCGCGCGCGGCAGCAGGACCCGGTTGATCGGGTCGAGCATCGAGTCGTACGGCGGCCACTCGGCGACCAGGCCCTCGGAGGACTGCTCGCCCGACGGCATCAGATCGGGCTTGACCCCGAAGCTGACCAGTGCCCGCGCGGTCGCCTCGCCGACCGCGGCGACCTTGAGCCCGGCGAAGGCCCTGGCGTCGAGGCCGTACTCCTCGAACTTCTCGCGCACGGCCTTGACGGCGTTCGCGCTGGTGAAGACCACCCACTCGTAGCGGCCGGTGACCAGGCCCTTGATGGCCCTGTCCATCTGCTGCGGGGTGCGTGGCGGTTCGACGGAGATCGTGGGGACCTCCTCGGGCACCGCGCCGTAGGAGTGCAGCTGCTCGACGAGCCCGGCCGACTGCTCCTTGGTTCTGGGCACGAGAACCCGCCAGCCGAACAGCGGCTTGGTCTCGAACCACGACAGGCGATCACGCATGGCGACGGCCTCGCCGACCACGATCAGCGCGGGCTCGGTCATCCCGGCGTGCTTGAGGTCGGGCGCGATCCGGCCGAGGGTCGTCACCACGGTGTACTGCTCGGTGGTCGTGCCCGCGCTGCTGATCGCGACCTGCGTCGAGTCGGGACGGCCCGCGGCGATCAGCGCCTTGCCGATCGCGACGGCCTGGGCGACGCCGTTGTAGATCACCAGGGTGCCCGCGCCCGCCGCGTGGACGGACCAGTCTTCGACCTGGGTCGCGTCGACGACCCGGAACTCGGGGACGGAGACCGCCGCGGGAATGCCCGCGTAGGTGAGGACGGCCGTCGCCGGAGGCACGCCTGGGACGATCTCGAAATCCACCTCGGCCTTGGCGCAGGCCGCGACCTCCTCGGTGATCGAGGAGAAGAACATCGGGTCGCCCGCGCACAGCCGTACGACGCCGCGCCCGCCCTTGGCCGCCGTGACGGCCCTCAGCGAGGCTGTCTCCTCCTCTGCCGTGTCGACGACCTCGACGTTCTCCCTGCAGTGACGCAACAGCGCGCCGTAGGACTCCCGGTCGAGCACGACGACGTCGGCCTTCGAGAGCAGGTCGGCGCCGCGAAGCGTGAGCAGGCCCTCGTCACCGGGCCCGGCGCCCACGAAGGCGACGAACCCGCTCGGGCGCTCAAAGGTGGTACTTCCGGAGCTCAATGTGCTCGCTCCCCTATCAACGTGCCTGCCCCTTCGGCGATCATCTCGGCCGCGAGGTCGCGGCCGAGATCCATCGGCGCCGAAGAGGTCCCGGCGGTGGACTTGCGCACCGCTCTGCTGCCGTCGACGGCGACGACAGCGGCGGTCAGGAACAGATCTTGCCCGTGATCGGCGGAGTACGCACCGACCGGGGCCGCGCACCCCGCCTCCAGGGCGTTGAGCACCGCGCGCTCCGCGGTCACCGCGACGCGGGTCTTGGCGTCGTCGAGCACGCTCAGGAACTCGACGAGGTCGGCGCGGTCGGCACGGCACTCGACGGCGAGCGCTCCCTGCCCCGGGGCGGGGAGCATCTCCTCGACCTCGAAGATCTGGGAGATCTCGGCCTCACGGCCGAGGCGTCCGAGCCCGGCGGCGGCCAGGACGACGCCCTGCAGCTCGCCGGAGGTCACCTTGCCGATGCGGGTGTCGGCGTTGCCGCGGATCGGGACGTACTCCAGGTCGGGGCGGAGCATCCGGAGCTGGGCCACCCTGCGCGGGGAGCCGGTGCCGACCTTGGCTCCCGGCGGCAGGTCAGCCAGCTTCGTGGTGCCGACCAGCGCGTCCCTGGGGTCGTCGCGAGGCGGGATGGCCGCGATGACCACGCGCGGGTCCTGCGTGGTCGGCAGGTCCTTCAGCGAGTGGACCGCGATGTCGATCTCGCCCTCGATGAGCTTGTCGCGCAGCGCGCTGACGAAGACGCCGGTCCCGCCGAGCTGCGTGAGGTTGGCCTTGGTCACGTCGCCGAAGGTGGTGACGCCGACCAGCTCGACAGCGCGGCCGGTCAGCTCGGTGAGGCGGGCGGCGACCAGGCCCGACTGGGTCATCGCCATGAGGCTGCGTCTCGTGCCCAGCCTGAGCGGAGGAGCGACGTCGTTCATCTGCCCACCTCCTTCTTACTCGTCTCAAGGTCCGCCGACTCGACCCTTCTCACCGCGTCGGGCACCTTCGGATCCAGATTGAAAAGCTCACGCAGCGCCTCCGCATAATGATCTCCTGCCGGAGACTCGGCGAGCTGTTTGACACGCACGGTGGGCTCGTGGAGCAGTTTGTCGACCACACGCCTGACCGTCTGCGCGACCTCGTCGCGGACCCGTCCGTCGAGGCCGGGCACCCGCGCCGTGAGCCGCCCGAGCTCCGCCTCGACCACGTCGGCAGCCTTACTGCGCAGCGCGACCACGGTCGGCGTGACCCGCGCAACGCGCTCGGCCGACAGGTAGGCCGCAACCTCGCCGGCGACGATCTCGCGCACGGCGGCAACCGCCTCGGCGCGCCCGCCGTCGTCAGTGTCCGCGTCGGCGCTGCCGTCCTGCATCGACTCGAGGTCGACGAGGGTGATGCCGGGCAGCCGCCGTACCTCAGGGTCGACGTCGTGGGGCAGGGCGAGGTCGAGCAGGAACATCTCCCTGGCGGACACCATGTCGGCGGTGACGACCACGTCGGTCGCGCCGGTGCACGAGATGACCAGGTCGGCTTCGGCCAGCTCTGCCGTGAGGTTGTCGAACTCGGCGGCCCTGCCGCCGACCGCCTGCGCCAGCCGTACGGCGCGCTCGTGGGTCCGGTTGACCACCACGATGTCGGTGACGCCCGCCCGCTGCAGGGTCGCGGCCGACAGCGCGCTCATCGAGCCCGCGCCGACCACCAGGGCGCGCCTGCCCTGGATCGGGCCAAGAGCGCGCTCGGCGAGGGCGAGTCCGACGCCGACGAGGGAGGCGCCCGCCCTGTCGATGCCGGTCTCGGTGTGGGAACGCTTGCCGACCCGCAGCGTCTGCTGGACCAGCTCGTTGAGCGTCGAGCCGACGGTGCCCTGCTCCTGGGCGAGCTTGAGCGCCGAGCGGACCTGGCCGAGGATCTGCCCCTCGCCGAGGACCATCGAGTCAAGGCCGGAACCGACGGAGAACAGGTGTTCGACCGCCCGATCCTCGTAGTGCACGTAGAGGTGACCCGCGAGCCGCTCCATGGCCACACCGGAGTGGACGGCGAGCAGCTCGGAGATCGCGTTGACCGCCGCGTGGAAACGGTCGACGACGGCGTAGACCTCGACCCGGTTGCAGGTCGAAACGACCATGGTCTCGGCGACCCGGACGTCCTGCTGGACGTCGTGGAGCAGCTTGACCAGCGCGTCGCCGGAGACGGAGACCCGTTCGAGCAGGGCGACCGGAGCGGTCCTGTGGCTGAGACCGACGACGAGGACGCTCATCGGCCCTCCCCCGCTCCCGGCGAGCCCGCTCTCGGCGAGCTCACTTCCGGTGAACCCGCTCCCGGTGGACGGACCCGACCACCCGCGCCGGTCGCCTCCGATCGGGAGGCACCGTTTCCTCGGGCTCTGTCGTTCACAAGTCCACCGCCTCGGGCCACTCCTCGGCCATCGCGGGCCCCCCAGTCATCCGATCCGTTTTGCGCTGTTCGTGGAACGCAAGGATCTGCAATTCAATCGATAGGTCGACTTTACGGATATCGACGCCGTCGGGTACAGCGAGCACGACCGGCGCGAAGTTCAGAATGCTCGTCACACCTGCGGCGATGACCCTGTCGGCCACCTGCTGGGCCGCCGCCGCGGGCGTCGCGAGCACCACGATCGACACTCCCCGCCGCCTGATCACGGCCTCCAGCTCATCGATGTGCTCCACGTTCAGCCCCGCGATGTGGTCGCCGACCACCTCGGGGTCGGCGTCCAGGAGCGCGGCCACCCGGAATCCGCGAGAGACGAACCCGCCGTAGTTGGCGAGCGCACGCCCGAGGTTACCCACTCCGACGATGGCGATGGCCCAGTCCTGGGTGAGGCCCAGCTCGCGGGAGATCTGGTAGATGAGGTACTCGACGTCGTAGCCTACCCCGCGGGTGCCGTAGGAGCCCAGATGTGAGAGGTCCTTGCGGAGCTTGGCCGAGTTCACCCCCGCGGCGACAGCCAGGTCCTCCGAGCTCACGGTCGCCAGGCCCCGCTCGGCCATGCCGTTGAGCGCTCGCAGATAGAGCGGCAACCGGGCGACGGTCGCCTCGGGAATGCCACGTTCACGAGCTTGGGAAAGACGGCGAATCACGTTGCCGGAGCTCCAGGGGGACAGGCGGCCGGCGCGGCCCGGACGCGACGGATGACGAGGTGAGGCCACTGTCTTTCAGGTTAGTCCCTTTGTGAACCGGTGCACAAAGTGGGTCTTCACAGTTTCGTCCATGGGATGGGCCTGGGAGATCTCCCAGGTTGCTCTCCTGTCCCGTGGGGATCGTCCGTTGACGGCCGTCCGCCGGACGCGCCCGCGGCGGGCGGCCCCGTCGCCGGCCGCCACCCCTTGGGAGCGCCGCGGGGACCGCCCCCTTGCTGGGCTACCGTGGCGGACATGGCACCGCAGGATCACCGCATCACACTGTTCGGCAAGCCCGGCTGTCACCTGTGCGACGACGCACGAGCGGTGATAGAGCGCGTGGCGACGGAACTGGGCGTTCCCTGGGAGGAGCGGGACATCACCCTCTCCGAGGAGGAGCAGGCCAAATACTGGGAGATGATCCCGGTCACCCTGATCGACGGCGTCCAGCACGACTTCTGGCGCGTCGACGAGGGCCGCCTGCGCGCCGCGCTCGCGTCCTGAGGGTCCCGGCCGCCGCCAGGATCGCGTACGGCCGCCGCGCGCCGCTCAGATCCCGAAGACCATGGGCAGCGGCACCACCTTCGCGGCGTTGACGTTGAGCTCGATCACGTTGGTCGCGAGCACCATGTTCTGCCGCTCCGTGACGAAACGCTCCACGTGGGGCTGACGCTGGTGGTCGGTGTAGGCCACCTCGTCGCGGTAGAGCTCGTAGACGATGCGCTGGAGCGGGGCCGACTTCACCGAGTGGCACGCGTAGATCAGGGTGTCCGGCTCGGCGCGGCGGACGGCTTCGAGCGTCTCCTCCGCCAGCCGGTCGAACATCTCACCGGTGCCGTCGAGGAGGGTGAACACGGTCAGCAGGCCGTAGATGCTCGGGGAGGGGCGGTTGGACCCGCCCGCCTGCTCGGCGATCGCCCCGGGGTAGAGGGCGCCGGTCTCGGGGGGAGCGCCCTGCGGACCGCCGTAGGCGGGGAACCCCGGAACGCCCGCCGGCGGCTGGCCGTGCCCGCTCTGGCTCGCCTGCCCCCAGTCGGGGAGCTGCGCGTGCCTGGAGGCGCCGCCGAGGCCTTGCGGGGGCGTCTGGCCGCCGGGAGGGAAGGCGGCGGGGCCTCCGGGCATGGCCGGACCGCCGAACGCCTGGTCCGCGGGCATGGGGCTGAGGCTGCCGTCCCGCTGCCCGCCGTACGCGGGGTCGGGCATGGCGAACTCGCCCGTGACGGGGCCGCCGGGCCTGCCGTACTCGCCGATGCCCTGGGCCGGGGGCCTGCCGTGCTGGGCGCCGGGGCCCGCGTGCCTGCCGTACTCGTTGGCCGGGATGTCATACTCGCCGGTCGCGAAACCGCCTGACGTCATGCCGAACTGACCGGTCACGGGGGGCTGCGAGGCGTAGTCGGCACCGGGGGGCCTGCCCTGCTGGCCGCCCGCGGGCGGCATGCCGTACTCGCCCGCCATGAACATGCCCGTCGCGGGGCCACCGAACGGGTCGTCCTGGGCGGGAGGTCCCTGCCGCATGCGCGCCGCGTAGTCGACGTCCTGCTCTCCGGCACGGTATTCGGCCACCAGGTCACCGAGCCCGGAGCGGCGGGAGGAGTCCTCGGGCAGCGCCCTGCCCGCCTGCTGCTCCTGCGGCGCTGCGCGGCGTCCGGCGACCTGGACGTCCTGGAAGGGCTGCGCGGGGGCCGCCCTGCGGGGCGCCGGGCGGGAATCACTCCGCGCCTCGGCCCCCGTCTCCTCGTCCTCGTCCTCGTAGGGCGCGAGCGGACGGAGCACGACGTACCAGATCGCGGCAACGGTGACACTAAGAAGGAGAATGGTGAACATCCCGGGAACCGCGAAGCTCACGGCTCCGAGCGCGGCGAGACCCGTGGGCCCGAGCACGAGCAGCGCGTGCATGTTGTCCGCGTCATAGTCGTCGCCGCCGCGCCAGCGCAGCACCGCGAACACCAGCCCGCCCAGCAGGGTGAGCGCCGCGCCCGCGTGGGTCACCCAGAGCAAGTAGGCGGGAAAGACATCCCAGTGGCGGCTGCCGACCGGAAGGCTGGTCGTGAACTCCTGCACCAGGTCGACCCGGTCGGAGATCATAATCACCAGTCCGACGATGGTGAACGCGATCCCCAGGAGCCAGGAGGCGAACCTGGCCGCGGACTTCCGTCCGACGAGCTGGACGACTCCGACGGCCAGCCACAGCGGGGCGAGCAGTGAGCCGGTCAGTTGGTAAATGCGAAATGTGGTCGCCCCAAACCCGATCAGGCAACCGGTTCCGATTACTCCGAGTGACACGCACAGCGTCGTCGTTGTAATGCTCCAGGCGATCAGCCACCCTTTGCGCTCATCCCGGAGACGGCTAACGAGAGCGATGGTGGCGATGGCCGCGAGCAGTGCACCCGCGAACGCGATGACAGCGACGAGGAGATTCATGGTGCCTCCAATGCTGCCGGACATTACCCCCTAACCGGTAGCCGAACTGATGACGGGCTGTCCGGACCGGTGTGAAACAACCGGCGCCATACCGTATCGGCTGATTACCGCTAGTCACGACATTCCGAAGTGGATTGTGGAATTTCAGCTTAGTTTCCTAGAGTGTTCGAGCACGCCGTACCCCCTCCCCCACAGGGATACCGGATGCCAGACACGTGGCGGTTCGCCGGGCCCCTCCCCACAACCACCGGGGTGGCCCAGCCTGTCCGCAGCAACGAGCTCGCCACGCGCGAGGACGCCTCGGAGGAACTCCGGAGGCTTGTTCTGCGTGCCAAAACCGGAGACACGGATGCGTTTGGCACGCTCTACGACCGCTATCTCGACCTGGTCTACCGGTACGTCTACTTCCGCGTCGGCTCCCACCCGCTGGCCGAGGACCTCACGAGCGAGACCTTCCTGAGGGCCCTTCGCCGGATCGCCGACTTCACCTGGCAGGGGCGCGACTTCGGAGCCTGGCTCGTGACCATCGCCAGGAACCTGGTCGCCGACCACTTCAAGTCGGGCAGGTACCGCCTGGAGGTCTCGACCGCCCAGGTGATCGACATCCCCCTCGACGGCCCGCACATCCCGGAGAACGCCGTCGTCACCGCGATGATCAACGACCGGGTGCTCAGCGCGGTCCGCGCCCTGGGCCCCGAACAGCAGGAGTGCGTGGTTCTGAGGTTCCTGCACGGCATGTCACTGGCGGAGACCGCACTCGTCATGGGTAAGAAGAGCGGGGCGATCAAGGCCCTGCAGTTTCGCGCGATCCGGGCACTCGCCCGCGCTCTGCCCTCGGATCTCGGCTGACCATGCCGATCGTGAGGTATCGCGTAACCTGGCACGCGGGGCTGTCGTTAGGCAAGTGCACAGACGGATCATGACCTGGGGGCGGCAGGGAGCGTTCATGGGTAAGTGGCTGCCCGGAATCTCACGCAGATCGCAGACGCACATCCAGGATCGCGTGTCCGAGCTCGGCGCCCGGATGGGAGGCGATCCCCGGCCCGAGTTCCGCGCCGAGTTGCGCGAGCGCCTCATGAACGCGACGGAGCAGGAGGACCTGTCTTCCGAGCCTTCTGAGCCTTCCGTGCCCGTCGTCCCCGCGCGGCCCAGGCGCCGCGCGACCCTCTTCCCCCAGCTTCTGAGCCTGGCTCTGGCGGGCGCGATGGTCGCGGCGGGCCTGGGGACCTACCAGTCGATGCCGGGCGACGCCCTCTATCCGCTCAAGCGCGCCGCGGAGAGCACGCTGTTCCACCTGAGCACCGACGACGCGGAGCGGGCCGACCGCTCCTTCGGCTACGCGGAGACCCGCGCGCACGAGGTCGAGGAGCTCCTTGGCGCGACCAAGCGGGAGGACGGCCTGATCGACAAGACCCTCAAGGACATGGAGGACACCACCCGCTCCGCGGTCACCTCTCTCACCCGGGTGCAGCGCCGTGATGCCAGGAGCACGGGCCAGCTCAGACGCTTCGTCCAGAAGCAGCGCGACCAGATCCAGATCATGCTCCCCAAGATGGACGAGGACGACCGGCGCAGGGCCAGCGGCTACCTCGACTACATCGACGGACTGACCCAGCCGGAAACGACAACCGACTCACAAGATGTCACCCGGGACTAACGGCTCGTACACCGATTTCACCCATGCCCGGCGGTTAAGCTGAGGTGCTATGAGGCGGCTACTACGACGGCGGGACGAACCGGAGACAGCCGGAGAGGTAGCGGCCGCAGCGGCGGTGGCCTTGCCGATGGCGAAGCCCGACCCGACGGCGGCCGCTTTCTTCGACGTCGACAACACGATGATGCGCGGCGCCTCCATCTACCACTTCGCCAGGGGCCTGGCCTCGCGCGGCCTGTTCACCACCAAGGACCTGGTCAGGTTCGCGGTCGGCCAGATCATCTTCCGAATCCGCGGCGACGAGAACCCCGAGCACATCGCCAAGGCGAGGGAGACCGCGCTGGCGTTCGTCGCGGGCAGCAAGGTCGAGGAGATCGTCAGGCTCGGCGAGGAGATCTACGACGAGGTGATGGCCGACCGCATCTGGGCGGGCACCCGCGCCCTCGCCCAGAGCCATCTCGACGCGGGCAGGCGCGTGTGGCTGGTCACCGCGACGCCGATCGAGCTCGCCCGGGTGATCGCCCAGCGTCTCGGGCTGACCGGCGCCCTCGGCACGGTGGCGGAGACCAGAGACGGCGTCTACACCGGGCGCCTGGTCGGCGACCTGCTCCACGGTCCCGCCAAGGCGGAGGCCGTACGCGCCCTGGCCCGCAGGGAGGGCCTCGACCTGAGCCGCTGCTCCGCCTACAGCGACTCGGCCAACGACCTGCCGCTGCTCTCGCTCGTCGGCCACGCGACCGCGATCAACCCGGACGCCGAACTCCACGAGTACGCCAGGGGGATCGGGTGGGAGATCAAGGATTTTCGCACGGGCCGTAAAGCCACCATGATCGGGCTGCCCATCGCCGCGGGCGCAGGGGCGCTCGCGGGCGGCGTGGCCGCCGCCGTCGCCCTGCGCCGTTTCTACCGTTCCAGGTGACCGCCGGTACGGCGCGGGCACACGCGGCGGCCTCGGCCAGGCGTGGCGGGCTCAGAAAAAGGGCGGGAAGGCGTGCCCCCGCCGCAGGCGGAGCTCGTTGAGCTGCTGCTGGATCACCTCGCGGACCTGGTCGGTGAGGTTGAAGACCAGCATGGGATCTTCGGCGTCCACGGGGTCGAGCTCGTCGGTGCGGATGGGCTCACCGAAGCCGATCACCCACTTGGACGGCAGCGGCACCAGACCGAGCGGACCGAGCCAGGGGAACAGCGGGGTGACCGGGAGGTACGGCAGGCCGAACGCCCTGGCCAGGAGGCGCAGGTCACCGATCTTGGGATAGATCTCCTCGGCTCCCACGATCGAGCAGGGGACGATCGGCACTCCCGCGCGGATGGCCGAGGCGACGAAACCGCCGCGGCCGAAGCGCTGCAGCCGGTAGCGCTCGGAGAAGGGCTTGCCGACACCCTTGAAGCCCTCGGGGAAGACACCCACCAGCTCGCCCTTGCGGAGCAGGCGGTCGGCGTCCTCACGGCAGGCCAGGGTGTGGCCGGTCTTGCGGGACAGGTGGCCGAGCACCGGAAGCTGGTAGACCAGGTCGGCTCCGAGCAGGCGGATCGCGCGGCGGTCGGGATGCTCGTCGTGCAGCGCCACCTGGAGCATGAGCGCGTCGAGCGGGATCGTGCCCGAGTGGTTGGCCACGACCAGGGCGCCGGAGTCGCCGGGCACGTTGTCCATGCCGACGGTCTCGACACGGAACCAGTGCCGGTACAGCGGGCGGATCAGCTCAAGCAGCACCCTGTCCGTGAGCTCTGGGTCGAATCCGAACTCGTCGACGTCGTACTGCCCGGTGACACGGCGGCGCAGGAAGGCCAGCAGCTCCGCGAGGTCACGGCCGCCGCGCGGGGACTCGTGCGCGGAACGGTCGCCCCCGGACGCCGTCCTACCCTGAGGCTCGTGCCTGGACGCGTCAGGAGGCTCGTGCGCGGCCCCGCCGCCGGGCTCCCCCGCCGAGCGGGCGCGTGTGATGGGAATCACTCGCGCGTCCCGCGGCTCTCCGGCCATCTCGGTCACCTTTTCATTGCTTGCTCGACCGTCTGGGAGAGCAGGTCCATCATGGCCGAGGGCAGCCCGCCCGCGAGGTCCCTCGCGCGGACGAAGTCCTCGAAGGCGGCCGCGGTCGAGAACGTGGGTCTCCAGCCGAGGGCCGAGACGAGCCGGGTGGTGTCGACCACTCGGCCATAGCGCATCAGGCGGATCTGTTCGGAGGAGAAACCGCCCAGTCCCGCGCCGCGGACGAGATCACCCATGAACCGGAACGCCGGGGAGGGGATGGGCAGCGACGGCAGGCCCGCCCTGTGGGCGCACTGCGACAGCAGCAGCACGCCGTCCCCCGCCACGTTGAACGTACCGGGGTGGTTCTCCAGCGCCATCCGCCTGAGCACCTCGACGGCGTCGTCCTCATGGATGAACTGCAGCCGGGGGTCGAAGCCGAGCACGGTCGGCACGACGGGCTGGGTGAAGTAACGGGTCAGCGGCGAGTCGATGCCGGGACCCATGAAGTTCGCGAACCTGAGCATCGAGACGACCACGTCCGCACGCCGCCTGGCGAAGCCGCGAACGTAGCCCTCGACCTCCGATGCGTCCTTGGCGTAGCCATGGCCCGGCGGCTCACCCGGCTCGGTGTCCTCGGTGAAGACCGCCGGGTCGTGCGGGGACGAGCCGTAGACCGCCGTGGTTGAGCGGACGACGACACGGCGGACCGTCGCGGACCGCTGACAGGCACCGAGCAGTTGCATGGTGCCGATGACGTTGTGCTCTTTCATGAGGGCTCTGCCACCACTCCTCGGGGGAGCGCTGACCAGGCTCATGTGAACCACAGTGTCGATGTCGGCGGCCGCGATCACCTGGGCGATGTCGGGGCTGCGCAGATCGACGCGGACGAACTCGGTCCGGCCGAGAGGTACGCCGCCATCACGTGAGAGCGAGGGCGGCGGCACCGTGTCCACTCCGATGACCCGATCGATGTCCGGGTCAGCCGCGAGAACGCTCGCCACTCGGGCGCCGATGTGGCGCGAGACCCCGGTGACAAGCACGGTATGGGTCATGCGCGCCTCGCAGATCCGCGTCGCTACTTCTTGTTACGCCGCTGGATGCGGGTCTTCTTGAGAAGCTTGCGGTGCTTCTTCTTCGCCATGCGCTTACGGCGCTTCTTGATCACAGAGCCCACGGGACCCCCAGGTAGCTGGTAGCCGAGATTGTCGACCGGTGCGCGAAAAGCACACCGGCTCAACAGACTACCGGCGATCCATGGTAGATCGCCCCCTGGGGGGACCCCGGGTACTGGAACTCACGACGTGACGAACACGTCGCTACCTCGCCGCCATCTCGTCGAAGGCCGGGCCCATACCACCGGTCTCACCCGGAGGGTCAGGGCCCGTCGGTCGCTCACCGTTCCTCGCTTGCCTGGTGGCCGGGTCACCTGGACCCCACCGCCTCACTCGCTCGTCGGGCTCGGACCGCTTCAACCCGCCTCGATGTAGGCATCCCTGAGATAGTCGTGAACCGCCTGCTCAGGCACTCTGAAAGATCGACCGACCCGGATGGCCGGCAGCTCGCCCGAATGCACGAGTCGGTACACCGTCATCTTGGACACCCTCATGACAGTGGCCACTTCTGCCACCGTCAGGAACTTCACCTCACTGAGAGGTCTTTCGCCTGCACCCATCGGACGCCTCTTCCGCACGTGTTTCCGGGTTATCCCCACTGGTGCCATTGCTCACGCACGTGTACTGCCGTCAGCGTAAGTCGGGACTCCGAGTGTGCAAACCCCCTACTGTCTCAGTCTTCGCAGTCCCATGTCAGCGAAACGGAGGAAGTCGCTGGCCAGCAGCCGGACCGTGCCCCTCGCCTCGATCTTGGAACGGACCAACTGTCTCCTATTAGAGTCGCCCACAACAGCCAAAAAGTTGGCAAACGGTCGGCGAGGTGCGTGGAATGCAGGCGCGAAAAGCCCGTATAGGGACGGACCGATTTGCGCAACGCCCGCCTCAGAGGGCTCGCACGACCCTCTCGACCAGGTGATCAGTCAGCGGAGCGTAATACCTTGGTAGCACATTGTCATCAAGCGGGACGGTCACCGCGATCTTGCCCTCGGCCTCCCCGACGAAGAGCGCCGGATCGTTGCTGTCGGCGAACCCGACCGTGAGGATCCCCGCCTCGCCCGCCGCCCCGGCCCAGCCGTGGTCGGCGATCACCAGATCGGGACGCTCGTCGCCGAACTCGGCGATCATGGCCTCCATCGGGGTCGCGTCGTGGGTGTGCACGAAGGCGCCCCGGTCGTCCAGCATGGCGACGTCGTCCATGTAGCGGATCTTGCGCCTGCGGCCGAACCCCTGGTTCCAGTAGGACCAGCCCTCCGCGGTGTCCATCAGCGTCGCGCCGCGCTCCCTGAGCAGCCTGGCCAGGGCCATGTGAATGGTGAGCAGGCCTGTGGGGTGGCCGGTCGCGAGGAGGATCCTGGGCGCGCCGCCGCTGAGCACCGCGGCCACCGTGTCGCCCATCGCCTCGATGGCGTCGATGGTGCGGTCGGGGTCGATGGTGTCCTGGCCCTGCCTGTGCCCGGGATCGGCCACGACCCCGGCGGACTTGGCCATCAGCTCCAGGACGTCCCGGTAGGCCCAGCGGCCCTCCGGTGTCAGCCCGAACATGTGGTACGGGTCCCGGTTGGCCAGCGACCGGTAGTGGTCGAGGTTGTTCTCCCTGCTGGTCGCCACGTCACCGGCGATCCGGGTGCGGACCAGATGCTCGCGGAGGTCGTCACGCGTCATCGGCGCCACCCGCCCCGCCATCGGGCGGCGGCCATCGCCTGTCATCGGCGGTATCCGTCCCGCCGCCTGCTGGATTCCCTCGTCGTTCATCCGCTCGTTCCCTTGTCACGGCGTCCCTCCGCCGGGACGCTCCCGCCGGTCGCGACGCCGCGTGTCACGGCCGGGCGCCGGCGACCGGCGCCCTCCCCACCATCACGGGTGGGGGTCCAGCCCGTGGAAGGGGAAGATGGCCTTCCTCGTCGCCATGATGGCCCGGTCGATGGGGTCCGCTGGATCATAACCAGCAGAAAAATCACGAAATTCCGGATTTCTGCCATCAGTCAGCGTCAGCGGCGCCGTCTCCCCCGTCCGCTCAGCGACGAACCGCCGCCACTCCTGCGGGGTCGCGGTCCCCGGAGCGAGCGGGTGGCCGGAGACCTCGGCGATCAGGTGGGTCCACGCCCTGGGCACCACCTGCACGAGCTCGTATCCCCCTCCGCCGGTCACGATCCAACGGCCGCCCGCGGTCTCGTGCGCCAGTTCGTGCAGCGCGGCGTAGGCGGCGCGCTGGCCGTCCACGCTGAGCATGAGATGCGCCAGCGGGTCCAGCGCGTGGCTGTCGCAGCCGTGCTGGGTGAGGAGGATCTCGGGGGCGAACTCCCGCAGCAGCGGCGGCACGACCGCGTGGAAGGCCCTCAGCCAGCCGCTGTCACCGCATCCCGCGGGCAGCGCGACGTTGACCGCGGTCCCCTCCGCCCCGCGCTCCTCCGGGAAGCCGGTGCCGGGGAAGAGGGTGCGGGGGCTCTCGTGCAGGCTGATCGTCAGAACCCTGGGATCGTCGTAGAACATGGCCTGGACGCCATCCCCGTGGTGCACGTCGACGTCCACGTAGGCGACCCTGGTCGCGCCCTGGCCCAGCAGCCAGGCGATCGCCACCCCGGGGTCGTTGTAGACGCAGAAGCCGCTCGCGGCTTCGGTCATCGCGTGGTGCAGGCCTCCCGCCACGTTGACCGCGTGCTCGGCCTCGCCGTTCCACACGGCGCGGGCCGCGGCGAGGGTGGCGCCGGTGATCAGCGCGGAGGCCTCGTGCACCCCGGCGAAGGAGGGGGTGTCCTCGGTGCCGAGCCCGTGGACCCGGTCGGGCTCCCCCGCGGCCGAGGCCCGCTTGACGGCCTCGATGTAGTCACGTTTGTGGACCAGCGCCAGTTCGTCGTCCGTCGCGGGCGCGCAACCGGTCACCTCAACCGCGTCCAGCACACCGAGCTCCCTGGCAAGCGCCATGGTCAGCTCGACCCGCACGGGCGCGAGGGGATGCCCTGGCCCGAAGTTGTACGAGGTGAGCGCATCGTCCCAGACGACCCGCACGGACCGGCTCATGCGCCCTCCCTGTTCGATCGTGACACCGCTCGTCGCGCCGCGGTCACGGGGCGATCCGGCGCTCCCGCGCCCGGAACCCGGCTCACCGGCGCGACCTCGCGGCCGGATCTCCCACCCTGGCCGACGTTACCGCACGTGCGCCCATGCAGGTTTACGCGGCCGTCTCCATGACGGGCACGGACTCCTGCACCCGGCTCAGCCTCCTGACGGCGGGCACCAGGAGCAGCGAGGCGCAGCCGCACACCGCGACGACCGAGGAGACGACCAGCATCTCCCGCGCGCCGACCACGGCGGCCAGCGGGCCCGCCAGCGCCTGGCCGATCGGGACGGCGATCGTCGATCCCGCGACCTCGTAGGCGGTGACGCGGTTGAGCGCCTCGGCCGGTACCTGGGTCTGGACGCTCGTGGCCCACATGACCGACCAGAATGCCCAGCCAACGCCGCCGACCACGTGCGCGGCCATCAGGGCCCACAGCGGCATCCCGGTGGCGATCGAGAGCGGCTCGAGCGTCAGGCCGAACAGGCCGACCGCCCCGGCCATCAACGGCCGCGCGGGGCGCATCCGCATCGCGATCAGGCCTCCCACGATCGTGCCCGCGCCGGAGGCGGACATGACCAGGCCGTAGGCGCGCACGCCCAGGCCGTCGGTGATCAGCACAGAGCCGAGCGGGATCATCGGGCCGAACAGGGTGATGCCGAAGATGATCCAGATCAGGATCACCGACCACATCCAGGTCCTGGACCTGAACTCGTGCCAGCCACCGCGCAGGTTGCGCCACATCGAGTCCTCTGCGGGGGCCGCGGCGACCACGGGCAGGCGCAGCAGCAGGAGGCAGGTCGCGCTGATCGCGAACCCGGCGGCGTCGAGCGCGAAGACGACCCCGACGTTGGAGAAGCCCGCGATCGCCCCCGCGACTCCTGGGCCGGCCAGCAGCATGATCGACTCGGAGACGCGCAGGGTGGCGTTGGCCTTCTGCACGTCCCCGGCCACACGGGGGACCGTGCTGGAGACGCCCGGCTGGTACATGGCGGCGGCGACGCCGTTGACCGCCGAGATGACCAGCACCTGCCACAGCTGCGGCCTGTCGAGGATGAACAGCGCGGCCAGGAGCCCCTGGGTCACCACCCTGACCGTGTCCGCACCGATCATCATGCGGCGCGGTGTGAACCTGTCGGCGAACACCCCGCCGAACAGGATCAGCACCGCGAAGGGCGCCATCCACGCGGCCAGCGCCAGCCCGACCCCGGTCGGGCCGTACCCCAGCGCGCCGACGCCGACCGCCGTCGCGAACGGGACCATCGCGGCGCCGAGCATGGAGACAGACCGCGCGGTGAAGAACAGTGTGAAACTCCGCGACCAGACCGCCGGTCCCTGCCGTCCTCCTCGATCACCAGTTCGTACGGCCTGCCCCACGATTGCCCCATTCCCACCGAAGTTCCAGGGAAATGATGCCTTACGTAGGAAACTTTATTAAAGGAGGGGTCAGCCGCCCGCGAGCTGGCGGCTGCGGTCCCGCGCGGCCTCGATGGCGGCCAGGAAGGCCGCGCGAACGCTGTGGCGCTCCAGCTCGGCGATGGCCGCGATGGTGGTGCCGCCGGGAGAGGTGACCGCCTCGCGGAGGATGACCGGGTGCTCGCCGGAGTCACGCAGCATGATGGCCGCGCCGACGATCGACTGGGTGACCATGTCGAGCGCGGCGGCGCGGGGCATGCCGAGCAGGATGCCCGCGTCGACCATGGCCTCGACGAGGTAGAAGAAGTAGGCGGGACCGCTGCCGGAGAGCGCGGTCGCGGCGTCCTGCTGCGACTCGGGGATGCGCAGCACCTTGCCGACCGGCCGCAGCAGGTCCTCGGTCCGCCTCAGGTGCTCCTCAGAGGCGTGGGCGCCCGCCGAGATCACGCTCATCGCCTCGTCGACCAGCACCGGGGTGTTGGACATGACCCGCACGACCGGAATGTCGGCCTCAAGCCTCGACTCGACGAACAAGGTCGTGATGCCGGCCGCCGCCGAGATCACCAGGCGGTCGGCGGGGACGTGCGGGGCGATCTCGGTCAGCAGGGAGGCCATGTCCTGCGGCTTGACCGCGAGGATGATCGTCTCGGCGCTCTTGGCCGCCTCGGCGTTCGAGACGACCTGCACGCCGTACCGCTCTCCCAGCTCGGCCGCCCGCTCCGGACGCCGCGCCGTCGCCAGCACGCCGTCCGGCTCGAACCCGGCCCGCAGCAGCCCGGACAGCAGGGCCTCGCCCATCTTCCCGGTTCCCAGAATCGCGATCATGACAGCACACCTTGCATGAGAAAAAGCGGATGACCAGCCTACGGGGCTGGCAGGATGAGCCGCCAAAGCAGGCCACTATGCGGACGGCGGCGCGGTGTCGAGGTGCCCTGAACCGGATGGGGGCGCGAGCCGTTAACAGGGTATGCGTATGATCGCGATCCCCGTTCTGGCGGGAAGTCTGCTGCTGGCCGCCGGC
The DNA here is from genome assembly GCF_040689595.1 of Streptosporangium sp. NPDC051023. Taxonomy (NCBI): domain Bacteria; kingdom Bacillati; phylum Actinomycetota; class Actinomycetes; order Streptosporangiales; family Streptosporangiaceae; genus Streptosporangium; species Streptosporangium sp. NPDC051023. Next base: position 19,555 of record NZ_JBFBCE010000057.1, read on the forward strand.
TGTGGCACCGAACACAGCGCCACCGTCCCCGGTGCCGTGGGAGGTGTCGCCGGCGTCACCGTCCCCTCCCAACTCGTGAGCCACACCGTCGCGCCCCGGGTCGAGCCGACCGGCAAGGACGTGCCCAAGCCGGTCAGGCCCGAGGGCCACACCGAGAACCCCCACAAGGTGACCTGGCTGTCCGCCGAACCGTCGAAGGACCGCAGGAGCCTGCGGATCGTCTGGTGGTCCGGGGTCGAGCCCTGCTACGTGCTCGACCGGGTGACCGTCAAGCAGACGGCCAAGCGGGTGACCGTCACCCTCTGGGAGGGCCAGAGCAGCAAGGCCCAGAATGTGGCCTGCATCGACATCGCCATCAAGAAGTCGACGATCGTCAAGCTCAAGGCCCCCCTCGGCCACCGCAAGGTCGTCGACGGCGCCAAGCCCTGATCCTGGGAAGCCTGCCGGCCCCGGAGAGACGGGCCTGTCGAAAAGCCCGCCCCTCCGGGGACGCCGCTCACCGTGGGAGAGAGGGTCTGGCCTCAGGGGATGGAGGCGACCCGCTCACACCCCCGGGGGCGCGCGGGCCGTTCACCGGTCCAGCCCTGTTCGGCGTAGGCCGTGTAGTTGAGCACGGTGCCCCGGGGCAGGCCGCCGCGGTCCGTCACCGCGACGCTCCGGTCACCTGCCAGCTCTCCCGTCCGGGGATCGACCATGACCTGGTAGGCGGCGGGGATCCCGGCGTCGGAAGGCTCGTCCGCGTTGACCCTCACCGCCACCTCGGTACGGCCGAGCGCGTCGACGACCTCCCCGACCACCTCCGTACCCGGACGGTCGGCGAGGATCCGGAGCGCCGCGGCCCGCAGGGCGGGGGGACTGGGAAGGTTCAGCAGCGAGACCGCGGCGAAGCTCAGATACTTCTCCTTCTCCGTGTCCCTGGGCAGTCCTCTCCGGGCTGTGCTTCCGGACGCGGGAAACGTCTCGCTCTGGTCGGCCCACAGGATCTTCAGCCGTTCGAGCAGCGCCGCCGGGTCAGTCGGCAGCGCCTCCAGATCGGCGAAGGTCAGATCGGCCGCCCTGCGGTCGTACAAGACTCCCTTGGGTTCGACCTTCCATGAGTAGCGGCACGTGTTGTTCAATGCCTCACCCAGCTTGTAGTCGTACTTCTCAGCCGGGTTCCACGGCTTGCGCTCCGTCCCGCGTGGCAGGGCCAGGAAGCGGCCTCTTAGCATCTTGGAGGTGACGAGAACGGGGTCGTCGGACTCGCGCGGCGCCCAGAGCGTGATCTCGTCGGTCCTGATCCCGATGCCGTCGGAGGCGGCGTCCACCGACGTGATGGACCCGATGACGGAACGGCGCCGCCAGTAGGCGCCGGTCTCCACAGGCGCCTTCTCCACCCTGTCCGCGATGTTCAGGAGAATCTGCCCGTTCTTCGCCGGGACAGCCACGGTCGGGGGGGCTGCGTCGCCCAGGCCGGCCACGACGACCGTGACCGCCACGGCGACCGCGACGGTCGCGGTTGCGGTGGCCAGCCCGGCGACCGGCGTCCACCGCCGCGATCCGGCCCGGGCCGTACGGGGCCCGGGGCCTTTCAGGCGCGCCCTGGCCCGGGCCACGACCTCGGGAGCGGGGGGCGGCGCGTCGGGCAGGCAGGACGCCAGCAGGGTGATCTCATCCATCGTGGGCCTCCTCCAGCGGGTTGACGTCGCCCAGTGCCTTGCGTAGCTGTTTGCGGGCCCGGTTCAGCCGGGAGGCCACGGTTCCGTAGGGGATGCCGAGCGCCTCGGCCACCTCGGCGTGTGCCAGGCCGCCGAGCGCCAGGAGCAGCACCACGTCGCGGTCCCGCTTGGCCAGACCGGCAAGCGCCCCCGCGAGCCTGCCGGTCACCCGCCCCGCGGTGACCCTGGCCGCCACGGCGTCCTCGTGGCTCTCCTCGTCACGGGTGCCGGTACGGCTGAGCGCCTTCCAGCGGCGCACCTCCTCTCGCCGGTGCCTGGCCAGCAGGTTGGTGGCTATGCCGTACAGCCAGGGACGGACGGCGCCCCGCGCGGCGTCGAAGCGATGCCGGTCGCGGAAGGCCATGAGGAAGGTCTCCGCCGCGAGGTCGTCGGCCGCGTGGGTGTCCAGGCGCCGGGCGATGTAGCGATGGATCTCGGCGAAGTGGGCGTCGAACACCCGGTCGAAATCATCGCGCGGCGACCACTCACCGGTTCCGGCGTGCGGGCTGAGGCCGGGAGAGCCGATCACGTCTCGGCCCGCGACCCGAGATCAACAGGATCGATCACACGCGTTCCTTCGTTAGGGGACACGGAACGCCCCTTGTTTCCCGGAAGGCGGGAATGCTTTCACGCCCTCCAGGGTTGAGCGGCATAGACTCAAGTCGTTTGACAAACGTCACACGAAGCTCCACTATGAGTCTGACCCACTCAACTTTGACTACAAGGACGTACTCATGGCACGTGCGGTAGGTATCGACCTGGGGACGACCAACTCCGTCGTCTCGATCCTCGAGGGCGGTGAGCCCACGGTCATCGCCAACGCTCAGGGCTCGCGGACCACGCCGTCCGTGGTCGCCTTCGCGAAGAACGGCGAGGTCCTCGTCGGCGAGGTCGCCAAGCGGCAGGCCGTCACCAACGTCGACCGGACCATCCGCTCGGTCAAGCGGGAGATGGGCACCAACTGGTCCGTCGAGATCGACGGCAAGAAGTTCTCCCCGCAGCAGATCAGCGCCTTCGTCCTGCAGAAGCTCAAGCAGGACGCCGAGGCCTACCTTGGCGAGAAGATCACCGACGCGGTGATCACCGTTCCCGCCTACTTCAACGACGCCCAGCGCCAGGCGACCCAGGAGGCGGGCACCATCGCCGGCCTCAACGTGCTGCGCATCATCAACGAGCCGACCGCGGCCGCGCTCGCCTACGGCCTCGACAAGGAGAAGGACGAGACCATCCTCGTCTTCGACCTCGGCGGCGGCACCTTCGACGTGTCCCTGCTCGACGTCGGCCAGGAGGACGGCCACGGCTTCGTCGAGGTCAAGGCCACCAGCGGCGACAACCACCTCGGTGGTGACGACTGGGACCAGCGCGTCGTCGACGAGCTGGCCAACAGGTTCAAGAACGCCCACGGCGTCGACCTGACCAAGGACAAGATGGCCCTCCAGCGCCTGCGTGAGGCCGCGGAGAAGGCCAAGATCGAGCTCTCCAGCCAGTCGGAGACCTCGATCAACCTCCCCTACATCACCGCCTCCGCCGAGGGCCCCCTCCACCTGGAGGAGAAGCTCACCCGCGCCGAGTTCCAGCGGATCACCTCCGACCTGCTCGAGCGGTGCAAGGGCCCGTTCAACCAGGTCGTCAAGGACGCAGGCATCAAGGTCTCCGACATCGCCCACGTGGTGCTCGTCGGCGGCTCGACCCGCATGCCCGCCGTCGCCGAGCTCGTCAAGGAGCTGACCGGCGGCAAGGAGCCCAACAAGGGCGTCAACCCGGACGAGGTCGTGGCCATCGGCGCCGCCCTGCAGGCCGGTGTGCTCAAGGGTGAGGTCAAGGACGTCCTGCTGCTCGACGTGACCCCGCTGTCGCTGGGCATCGAGACCAAGGGCGGCATCTTCACCAAGATCATCGAGCGCAACACCACGATCCCGACCAAGCGCTCCGAGGTCTTCACCACGGCCGAGGACAACCAGCCGTCGGTGCAGATCCAGGTCTACCAGGGTGAGCGCGAGATCGCGGCCTACAACAAGAAGCTGGCCACCTTCGAGCTGACCGGCATCGCCCCCGCGCCGCGCGGCATCCCGCAGATCGAGGTCACCTTCGACATCGACGCCAACGGCATCGTCAACGTCTCCGCCAAGGACCTCGGTACCGGCAAGGAGCAGACGATGACGATCACCGGCGGCTCGGCGCTGCCGAAGGACGACATCGAGCGCATGATGCGCGAGGCCGAGTCCTACGCCGAGGAGGACAAGAAGCGCCGCGAGGACGCCGAGACGCGCAACAACGCCGACTCGCTCGTCTACCAGACCGAGAAGTTCCTCGGCGAGAACGCCGAGAAGGTCCCGGACGACATCAAGGCCGAGGTCAACGAGTCGCTCGCCGAGCTGAAGAAGACGCTCGAGGGCACCGACTCGGCCGCGATCCGCACCTCCGCGGAGAAGCTCGCCACGGTCAGCCAGAAGATGGGCTCGGCCATCTACGCCCAGTCGCAGGGCGCGGAGGCCCAGGGCGGCGCTCCGGGCGCGGAGAACGCCGAGGGCCAGAAGGCCGACGACGATGTGGTCGAGGCCGAGATCGTGGACGACGAGCCGAAGCGCGAGAACGGCGCGAAGTGACGGCGAGAAAGCCGAGGGGAGCACAAGCGTGAACACGCGTGAGAACGGTTCCGAGCAGGAGCCGGTGATCCGCGACAACCGCAAGATCGACCCGGAGACGGGGCAGGCACGTGAGACGGGCAAGGAGCAGGCCGACCAGCCCGCTCCCGCCTCTGACCTGGCCTCGGTCGAGCTGGCGACCCAGCTCGCCGAGCGGACCGCTGACCTGCAGCGTCTCCAGGCGGAGTACTCCAACTACCGCAAGCGGGTCGATCGTGACAGGGCCGCGGTCAAGGAGCAGGCAGTGGCCGGCGTGCTGGCCGAGCTGCTGCCGGTCCTCGACGACATCGGCAGGGCCCGCGACCACGGCGAGCTCACCGGCGGCTTCGCCAAGGTGAGCGAGTCGCTGGAGGCGGCGACGGGGAAGCTGGGACTGAGCACCTTCGGCACGAAGGGCGAGCCCTTCGACCCGACGGTGCACGAGGCCCTGCTGCACAGCTACTCCCCCGACGTCACCGAGCCGACCTGCGTGGAGATCCTGCAGCCCGGGTACCGAATCGGCGAGCGTGTGCTTCGCCCGGCGCGGGTCGCGGTGGCCGAGCCCGAAGAAGAACCTGTCGCGAGCGACAGCTGAATCCCCCATATCTGAGATCTGAAAAGGAACTGAGATGAGCACCAAGGACTACCTGGAGAAGGACTACTACGCCGTCCTTGGTGTGCCCAAGACCGCCACCGCCGAAGAGATCAAGAAGGCGTACCGGAAGCTGGCCAGGCAGTACCACCCGGACGCCAACCAGGGCAGCACCGAGACCGAGGCCAAGTTCAAGGAGGTCTCGGAGGCCTACGACGTCCTGTCCGACACCAAGCGCCGCAAGGAGTACGACGAGGCGCGGACGCTGTTCGGATCGGGGCTCGGCGGTTACGCGGGAGCCGGGGGGGCTTCTCGCGGGGGTGGGTTCCCTTTCGACCTGGGAGACCTGTTCGGAGGCACCCACCAGCAGGGCGGCACGGGCGGCGGGGGCATCGGCGACATCTTCGGTGGCATCTTCAACCGGGGCGGTGGCACGCCCCGCACCGGGGGGGCGACCACCAGGGCGCGGCGCGGCCAGGACGTGGAGACAGAGGTCACCCTCTCCTTCGGCGAGGCCGTCGAGGGCAGCACGGTCTCGCTCCGCCTGACCAGTTCCTCCGCCTGTACGGCGTGCACGGGCACGGGAGCCAAGGCCGGAACGACCCCGCGGGTCTGCCCGACCTGTGAGGGAACCGGCGCGGCCAGCCGGAACCTGGGCAACTTCGCCTTCTCCGAGCCGTGCCGCGACTGCAAGGGCAGGGGCCTGCTGGTCGACGACCCGTGCCCGGTGTGCGAGGGGAGCGGGCGGGGCAAGAGCACCCGCACGATCCAGGCACGCATCCCGGCCGGAGTCGGCGACGGCCAGCGCATCAAGATCAAGGCCAAGGGCGCGCCCGGCGAGAACGGCGGCCCCGCGGGTGACCTGTACGTCCAGATCCACGTCAAGCCGCACCCTGTCTTCGGCAGGACCGGCGAGAACCTGACGATCACCGTGCCCGTCACCTTCACCGAGGCCGCGCTCGGCGCCGAGATCAAGGTGCCGATCCTCAAGGGACTGCCGGTCACGCTGCGCATTCCCGAGGGCACCCCGAACGGCCGCACCTTCAGAGTGCGGGGCAGGGGCGTCGCCCGCAAGGACGGCACGAAGGGCGACCTGCTCGCCACGGTCGAGGTTCTCGTCCCCCAGCAACTCGAGGACAAGGCGCGAGGAGCCCTGGAGGAGTTCCGCGACGCCACCACGGGTGGTGACCCGAGGGCCGAGCTCATCGAACTGGCCAGAAGTGAGTAGCCCATGGACGCCAACTACTTCGATCTGTCGGACGACACTCCCGTATACGTGATCTCGGTGGCGGCCCAGTTATCGGGCCTGCACCCCCAGACCCTGCGCCAGTACGACCGTCTCGGCCTGGTCAGCCCAGGCCGTACGGCGGGGCGCGGGCGCCTGTACTCAACCCGCGACATCGTGATGCTCCGCGAGGTGCAGCGCCTCTCCCAGGAGGAGGGCATCAACCTCGCGGGCATCAAGCGGATCCTGACGCTGGAGACCGAGGCCCTGCGCCTGCGTGACGAGAACCACCGCCTGCGCGCCGAGATGGCCATGATCCGCGCGCTGATCCAGTACCAACTGCCGCCCGCCTGACCACTCCATCTCGAAGGCCGGGGGGATCACACGGCGCCGGTCACCGGTGCCACAGCCGCCGAACGGAGCAAGGCAGATCAGCATGGAATACAAGCTCACCAAGAAGAGCCAGGAGGCCCTCTCCTCCGCGATCAGGCGCGCCTCCGCGGAGGGCAACCCCGAGGTCGCCCCGGCCCATCTGTTCACCTCGCTGCTCGCCCAGACCGGGGGCACCGCCGTACCCCTGCTCGAAGCCGTCGGCGCCGACTGGCGGCAGCTGCGCACCGAGGTGGAGACGCAGCTCGCGGCCCTGCCGAAGGCGCAGGGGTCGACGGTCAGCGCCCCCGCGAGCTCGCGACAGCTCCTCACGGTGCTGAACACGGCGGCCCAGCGGGCGACCCAGCTGGAGGACCTGTACGTCTCGACCGAGCACCTCCTGGTCGGTCTCGCCGCGGACGGCGGCCCGGTCGCCGGGCTGCTCAAGGCGAGCGGCGCGACCCCGAACGCCCTGCTGGACGCCTTCGAGAAGGTACGCGGGCACGCCAGGGTGACCAGCGAGACGCCGGAGGACACCTACCAGGCTCTGGAGAAGTACGGCGTCGACCTGACCGAGCGGGCCAGGGCGGGCAAGCTGGACCCGGTGATCGGCCGTGACTCGGAGATCCGCAGGGTGATCCAGGTGCTCAGCCGCAGGACCAAGAACAACCCGGTGCTCATCGGTGAGCCCGGCGTCGGCAAGACCGCCGTCGTCGAGGGGCTGGCCCAGCGGATCGTCGCGGGCGACGTGCCCTCGAGCCTGCGCGACAAACGCCTGGTCGCATTGGACCTGGGGGCGATGGTCGCGGGGGCGAAGTACCGCGGCGAGTTCGAGGAGCGGCTCAAGGCCGTGCTCAGTGAGATCAAGGAGAGCGACGGGCAGGTCGTCACCTTCATCGACGAGCTGCACACCATGGTCGGCGCGGGCGCGGGCGAGGGCGCGATGGACGCGGGCAACATGCTCAAGCCCATGCTGGCCAGGGGCGAGCTGCGGATGATCGGCGCGACGACCCTCGACGAGTACCGCGAGCGGATCGAGAAGGACCCCGCGCTTGAGCGACGTTTCCAGCAGGTCTACGTGGGTGAGCCGACGGTCGAGGACACCATCGCGATCCTGCGTGGTCTCAAGGGCCGTTACGAGGCGCACCACCAGGTCCAGATCTCCGACGGCGCGCTCGTCTCCGCCGCCGCGCTCTCCGACCGCTACATCACCTCCAGGTTCCTGCCGGACAAGGCGATCGACCTCGTCGACGAGGCCGCGTCCCGGCTGCGCATGGAGATCGACTCCCGCCCCGTTGAGATCGACCAGCTCCAGCGGAACGTGGACCGGATGAAGATGGAGGAGCTGGCGCTCGCCAAGGAGACCGACGAGAGCAGCCTCCAGCGCCTTGAGCGGCTGCGCAGGGAGCTCGCCGACCGGCAGGAGGAGCTCAACGGCCTCGTCGGACGCTGGGAGCGGGAGAAGGCCGGGCTCAACCGGGTCGGCGACCTGAAGAAGCAGCTCGACGAGGTGCGCGGCGCCGCAGAGCGGGCGCAGCGCGACGGCGACTTCGAGGCCGCGTCCCGGCTGATGTACGCCGAGGCGCCCAGGCTCGAGGCCGAGCTGGCCGCGGCGACCGCGGCCTCCCAGCCCGAGGACCCGATGGTCAAGGAGGAGGTCGGCCCGGACGACATCGCCCAGGTCATCTCCTCGTGGACGGGCATCCCCGCGGGCCGCCTGCTCGAAGGCGAGAGCTCGAAGCTGCTGCGCATGGAGGACGAGCTCGGCAGGCGTCTGATCGGCCAGAAACCGGCCGTCCAGGCCGTCTCCGACGCCGTACGGCGGGCACGCGCGGGCATCTCCGACCCCGACCGGCCGACCGGCAGCTTCCTGTTCCTCGGCCCGACCGGCGTCGGCAAGACCGAGCTGGCCAAGTCGCTGGCCGACTTCCTGTTCGACGACGAGCGGGCCATGGTCCGCATCGACATGAGCGAGTACGGCGAGAAGCACAGCGTCGCGCGCCTCGTGGGCGCCCCGCCCGGATACGTCGGTTACGAGGAGGGCGGCCAGCTCACCGAGGCGGTGCGGCGCAGGCCGTACGGCGTGGTGCTGCTCGACGAGGTCGAGAAGGCCCATCCGGAGGTCTTCGACGTCCTGCTCCAGGTGCTCGACGACGGGCGGCTCACCGACGGGCAGGGCAGGACCGTCGACTTCCGCAACGTGATCCTGATCCTCACCTCCAACATCGGCTCGCAGTTCCTCGTGGACCCGAGCCTGGACAGGGAGACCCAGCGCAAGGCCGTGATGGACGCGGTCAGGGGCTCCTTCAAGCCGGAGTTCCTCAACCGCCTCGACGAGGTGATCCTGTTCGACGCGCTCGGCACCGAGGAACTGTCCAGGATCGTGGACCTGCAGGTGGCGCACCTCGCCAAGCGCCTGGCCGACCGGAGGCTGACGCTGACGGTGACCCCGGCGGCGCGCGACTGGCTGGCGCTGACCGGTTACGACCCCCTGTACGGCGCGCGCCCGCTGCGCCGTCTGGTCCAGTCGGCGATCGGCGACAAGCTGGCCAAGGAGGTGCTCTCCGGTGAGGTCCAGGACGGCGACGAGGTCCTGGTCGACCTCGACGAGACGAGCGACACGCTGGCGATCGGCCCTGCGGTAAGGAATTGACCAGCATCCGGTCAAGCGCGCCCCTCACCCGACTCCCCCTGTTACGTTCGGCAGTCTTCCGACCACCAAACGCAACAGGGGGACGTGCATGTCGAACGCGTCACGGAACGTCCGAGGAATCCTCACGGCGGCGCTCACCACTGCCCTCGCCACCGGGATCGCGGCCGGTCTCGGCCTGCCGCTGACCGCTCCGGTCCCGGCGGAGGCGGCCACGTCCTGTCAGGGGCGGGACATGGTGACGGCCCCGGGGTCCACGGTGACCGTCTGCGACAGGACCGGCGCCGCCGGGATCGCGGCGGCCCTCGACGGACCGAACAGGCTCGCGACAGCCCTCGACGGGCGGGACAGGGGCGCGGCGCCCCTCGACGGGCCGGGCACGCTCACGACGGCCATCGACGGACCGGACAAGGGCGTGACAGCCCTCGACGGGCCGGACAGGCTCGCGCGGACCGCGGGCCTGCCCGGGCTCTCCCGGGCCTCCGCGGTAACCAGCCTCGCCGACACCGCCGGTGTCGCCGCGGGCACCGGCGTAACCGCGATGCCGCTCGGCGCCCCGGCCTCTCCCAGGCTCGCCTGGGTCGGCGTCCTGACCGACATGCCGGACGCGCCGGGTCTGCCCCTCACCGCCGATCTCCACGGCCTCCAGGACGCCACGAGTGGGTTCACCAGGATCCCCGTCTCCGCGGTGCCCTCGACGCCGGGCCTCACCGACCCGGCGGACGCGTGGCCGGACGGCACCGCGCCGGTGCTGCCGCGCTCCGGCCTGGTGAAGACCGTGACGGACGGCCTCCCCGCCCCGGTCGGGCCTGGCGCCCCCGCGGCCGGGGGCGGGCACAAGGCTCCGTCCTCCGGTGTCGCCCGGGTGATCGGGGAGAAAGGGGCCTCCGGGCTTCCCGGCGCCGGGACGCTGGTCCAGGATCTCGGACTCGACCGGCACTGACCCCTGGGCCGTGCCCAGAACCACGGCCGCTACCTCCGGCGCGACACACCGGGCACGGACCGCCGTGGCACACCGGACGCGGACACCGACCGTCAGGACACGTCGAACGGATCTTCGGGCACCTCGGGAGCGACACGCAGGGCGGGTCGCCGAGACCGTCAGCGCGACACGTCGAGCAGGGCGTCGAGCTCGTCCTCGGGAAGCCCCAGGTCCACTCTGATCCGATAGCGGGCACGGAGCAGCGCCGTGTGCTCCCCGCTGTCCCGCACCGCCCTGTGAGCCCCCTCGGTGGCCCATAGGTGCGCCTGCCGCAGGTCCCCATAGGCGACGAGGGTCTCGGCGACCGTGAGGGCGGTCGCCGCGGTCACCTCGTCGTCGGTCCTGATCGCCTCGATGACCTGCCGTGCCTCGTCCGGCTGTTCGAGCTCGAAGAGGGTGTCGGCGATCCCCGCCCTCGGATCGACGCTCACCTCCCCGCCGTCGTCAACCGCCCGCTGAAAGCAGTCAAGGGCGTGGGCGGGCTGTCCCGCCTGCCGCCACTCCTCCGCGGCGAGCACGAGAATCGCGGCCCGCGAGATGTCTCCTGACACGTAAGCCCCGACCAGCGCTTCCAGCCGCCGGGCGAGGGCCTCGTGATCGTCGGCCAGAAGTGCCTGCTCAAGCAACCGATCCAGTTGCTCACGTGTCACATGCGCCACATCGCGAGAGTAGCGAGCGCCGCTCGGTTTCGTCCGCACAACGGCAGGTATTCCTTCCACAACCACTTGTAAACGATTGACTACCATCCGCGTGTTTCGCCAGGAAAGCGGGCATATGGCAGGCGTCTCCTGCCTCGTGGAGCGTTATGTTTGGAGGGGCTGCGATGGGCATGTCCAAGCAGACGACCTTCACTCTGACCTTCCTCGCGGGACTTTCGGTGATCGTTCCGGGGTGCGCCGGTTACCTCTCCGCGAGGATGGACGCCGTCGAGCGGGCGCACCGCGAACTCGTCTCCCTGGAGAGCCGGATACGGCAGGAGCAGCTCACCGCACCGGCCCGAGAAGCGGACGGAGATCGGAACGAGACGGTCGCCGTACCGGGCACGGTTCTCTGCGACATGACGCCGCGGTCCCGGCAGGGGGACCGGAGAGAGCCAAGGGCCGCCGCGCTGGCCCGTGCCTCCGAGGCCCCCGAGAGCCTTCCCAGGAGCGGGTCCGGGGCGCGCAGACCCGCCTCCGAGGGAGCCGGGGTCGCCGCGGGCCAGGAGGAGGCCGGGAGGCAGTCGCAGAACTCCGACCACGAGCACAGGCGCAGGCACAGGGAGAACCGGGAGCAGGCGGGTGCCTCCGAGTGCGAGACGGCCTCCGAGACCCCCTCCCCTTCCTCCTCGCCGACCGATGAGGGCTCCACGACCGACGGGGAGGTCTCCGACCCCTCTCAGGCGGAGGCTCCCGTGAACTGACGGCTCAGGTAACCCCGGACCAAGCGCTTCGCCTCGGCCACGATCTCGGGCGCGCCCTCGGGGTCACGACGGAAGGCCAGTTTGAGCACCGCGTCTCCGGCCTCGACCGCGACGAGGATGGCCAGGTCGAGCTCCTCGCTGTCCGCCAGGCCGTACTCCTGAAGCAGGAGCCCGCGCAGTCTGCCCGCGATCACCGCGTTGTTGTCGGAGACCCCGTCGAGCAGGTTGAGGCCGACGACGTCGCCGAAGTGCAGGACGCGGAAACCTGGAACGGTCCTGTGCATGTCGACGTACTCGTCGATGATCGCGTCGACCGCGTCCCACCAGCCCCCGTAGTCCTCTGACAGGAAGCGCCGTCCGACCCGGGAGACGAACTGCTCCACGTGGCGTCTGGTCACCGCCTGGGTGATGGCCCGTTTGTCGGGGAAGAACTGGTAGATCGAGCCGATCGCGACACCCGCGCGTTCGGCGATCCTGGTGGTGGACAACGCCTCGTAGCCGATCTCGTCCAGTAGGTCGGCACAGGCGTCAAGCATCCTCTCGACGCGGCGCGCGCTGCGTCGCTGGGTCGGCTGACGCCGCAGCGGGGCTTCGCACGGCTCCTCAGCAGGCAAGGTCACCCCACCATCTTGCCCGCCCGACCCCCTCCCGGTCAGTCCCTCTCTGCCAATCGTGTGATTTTCCCGCCCGCGCGTCCCCGTCAACTCGGGGTCGCGGCCAGGCCCGCGCAGCCACGCAGCGCCTTCCAGTTGGCCACGGCCTGCTGCCTGCCCGCCGCGGCGACCGGAACCGGCACGCCGCCCTGGATGGTGGCCGGGGTCCAGCGGTCCTTGAGCACCTTGCGCCCGTTGATCGTCAGGGTGAGCACGCCGGTCCTGCCGGTGTCCGGGCCCCAGTTGTAGAAGGCGAAGTTGCCCATGCCGTAGTTGACGTAGCCGTTCCTGAGGTAGCCGCTGCCGAGCAGGATGTGCGCGTGGCCGCCGACGACGACGTCCGCGCCCGCCGCGATCAGCTTGGGCGCCAGGGCACGCTGGGCCTCGTTCGGGCATTTCTGCAGCTCGGTACCCCAGTGCAGGTGGACGATCACGGTGTCGGAGTTCTTACGCGCCTTGCGCACCTCCTGCAGCAACCGCGCCTCGTTCTTCGCGGAGGCGAGCCCGCCCTGCCGGTCTGTCGCGGTCCACGCCTGGATGAACTCGGCGTCGAGCACCTGGGTGGCGCCGATGATGGCGACGCGGTTGCCGTTCACCGTCGTCCGCCACGGCTTGTAGGCCTCGTCCTCGTTCCCGCCGATGCCCACGACGGGGAACTTCGAGCGCTTGATCGCGGCCAGGGAGTCGGCGAGTCCTCCCTGCATGTAGTCCATGCCGTGGTTGTTCGCCATGGACGCGACGTCGACCCCGGCCGCCTTGAGCGCGGTGAGCGCGGTCGCGGGGGCGCGGAAGGTGAACTGCTTGCCGGGGGCGGGGGTGCCGCCGGTGGTGATCGCGGTCTCCAGGTTCACCATCGCGAGGTCGGAGGCGCCGAGCACCTTGGCGATCGGGCCGAGCGCGGTCTTCGGGTCGGCGTTGAGCCTGTTGCGCAGCACCCCCTCGAAGTGCACGTCGCCCCCGAAGGAGATGGTGTACGGCAGGCGCTCACGCTCAGGCGTCGGCTCGGCGGAGGTTGGGGTGGTCGGCTTCTCGACGACGTCCGACGTGGCCGTGGGGGTCGCGGACTCGGCCGCCGAGCAGGCCGTGCCGAAAAGGGCGGAGGCGGCGACGGCCGCGGCCACGACGAGGCGGCGGGGGATATACGTGTCCATCGCTATCCGAGGATGCCACCCCACCCGCGATGTGTGGAACAACCAGGCCGTGAAGAACCGATTCCATCAAGTTTGAATGACTCAAATACTTGAATCATTCCGGTTTAGTGCATAGCGTGGGCCCATGGAGGACGAGGACCGGCTCCGCCAGGCAGGACTGCGGGTGACCGCGGCACGACTGGCGATCATGCAGACCGTGCGGGAAGGCGACCACCTGGACGTGGACGCCGTCCACCGTGGCGTGCGGAGGCGGGTCGGTCAGGTCTCCCTGCAAGCCGTCTATGACTCCCTGCACGCGCTGCATCGAGGCGGGCTGCTACGGCGGATCGAACCCGCGGGCAGCCCGGCCCGATACGAGACGCGGGTCGGTGACAACCATCACCACCTCGTCTGCAGACAGTGCGGGCGGGTCACCGACGTTGACTGCGCCGTTGGACACGCTCCGTGCCTCGACCCCGTCTCCGACGCCGGATATCTGGTCGACGAGGCGGACGTCATCTACTGGGGCGTGTGTCCCGACTGTCGTTCCGAAGACGCTCGATGAAGAGAACCCCGGAGGACCGATCATGAGCACCAGGCCCACCACCACGACCGACGCCGGAATTCCCGCCCCCAGTGACGAGCACTCCCAGTCGATCGGAGCGAACGGGCCCCTGCTGTTGCAGGACCACTACCTGATCCAGAAGATGGCCCACTTCAACCGGGAGCGGGTGCCCGAGCGCGTGGTCCATGCCAAGGGCGGCGGCGCGCACGGCATCCTCCAGATCACCGAGGACGTCAGCCAGTTCACCAAGGCGGGCCTGTTCCAGAAGGGCAAGGAGACCCCGCTCTTCCTGCGCTTCTCCTCGGTCGCCGGTGAGCTCGGCAGCGCCGACACCGGGCGTGACCCGCGCGGGTTCGCGATCAAGTTCTACACCGAAGAGGGCAACTACGACATCGTCGGCAACAACACGCCGATCTTCTTTATTCGCGACCCGCAGAAGTTCTCCGACTTCATCCACAGCCAGAAGCGCCGCGCGGACACCAACCTGCGCGACCACAACATGCAGTGGGACTTCTGGACGCTCTCACCCGAGACCGCCCACCAGGTCACCTTCCTGATGACCGACCGCGGCACCCCGGCGTCCTGGCGCCACGTGCACGGCTTCGGCTCGCACACCTTCCTGTGGTACAACGCGGCGGGCGAGAAGTTCTGGATCAAGTACCACTTCAAGACCGACCAGGGCATCAAGAACCTCACCGACGCCGAGGCGGGCGCGCTCGCCGCGCAGGACGCCGACTACCACATCCGTGACCTGCACACCGCGATCAAGAACGGCGACCACCCGTCCTGGACGGTGAACGTGCAGGTCATGCCGTTCGAGGACGCCGCTGACTACCGGTTCAACCCGTTCGACCTGACCAAGGTGTGGCCGCACGCCGACTACCCCGAGATCACGATCGGCAAGTTCGTCCTGAACCGGAACCCGGAGAACTACTTCGCCGAGGTCGAGCAGTCGGGCTTCGAACCCGCCAACCTGGTGCCCGGCATCGGGCCGTCCCCGGACAAGATGCTCCAGGGCCGTCTGTTCTCCTACCCCGACGCCCACCGCTACCGCATCGGCACCAACTATCTGCAGCTGCCGATCAACCGGCCGCTGTCGCCCGTCCACAGCTACAACAAGGACGGCCAGATGACCTTCGTCAACCCCGCCGACCCGGTCTACGCCCCGAACACCGTCGGCGGCCCCGTCGCCGACCCGGCGCTGTTCAAGGGCGAGGACTACCACGTGAGCGGTGAGATCATCCGCTCCGCCTACACCCTGCACAGCGAGGACGACGACTACGTCCAGCCGCGTGCCCTGTGGGAGAACGTCCTGTCCGACACCGACCGCTCCCACCTGGTGAGCAACATCGTCGGCCACGCCTCGGCCCCCGAGGTGACGGCGGAGACGAAGAAGCGCGTCGTCGAGTACTGGACCAACATCCACAAGGACCTCGGCCAGGGCGTCGCCCAGGGCCTCGGCGTCAGCGAGTGAGCACCCTCGCGGTCCACGCCGGATGATCCGGGGCGGACCGTGAGCCTCCTGTGGGGCCCGCGCGCGTGCGCGCGGGTCCTTCCGGTTCTCCGGGGAGCCCTCCAGCAGCTCGGGACGCCACCGAAAGGAAGCGGCGGCGACACGCTGCCGAACGATTCGGCGACCGGCCTTCCCCGAGGAAACCCGTGTTCAACGGGGTCCCCGTAACTCTCGGTTCCGCACCATTGCCTGACTGTTCGAAAAACAAGGATCGGCGCGCATTAGGCTTGCGCAGGTGACCACCCCTCCAGAACAGGACCGCCTGCACACCCAGCTCGCCTTCGCCATGGAGATCGACAAACTCAGACGCGTCGTCCGCCGAAACACCCTCATGGACGGGTCCCGGCGGGAAAACGATGCCGAGCACTCGTGGTACGTGGGCATGCTGGCAATGATCCTGGCCGAGCACGCCCCGCCGGGCACCGACCTGGACAGGGTCATCGCGATGCTGCTCGTCCACGACATTGTCGAGATCGACGCCGGAGACACGTTCATCTACGACGCGGGAGCCGTCGAGGCGCAGCTCGGCATCGAGCGCAAGGCGGCCGACCGGATCTTCGGGTTGCTCCCCGAGGACCAGGCGGTACGGCTCCGCGCACTGTGGGACGAGTTCGAGGAGCGCAAGACCCCGGAGGCACGGTTCGCCAAGGCGCTCGACAGGATCGCGCCAATCATGGCCAACCACCACAACGAGGGCGGCACCTGGTCGCTGTACAAGGTGACGGCCGAGCAGGTCCTGGAGAAGGTGAAGATCATCGAGGAGGGGTCGCCGACGCTCGGCTCCTATGCCACAGAGATCATCGAGCTCTCCGTCAGCCGGGGGCATCTAGCGCGTGCATGACATGGTTCCCGGGTAGGTCCCTACTGGGTTGAGAAGGGGGCGATCGTGAAGGAAACAGTCAAAACGAAACGCCGTAGCTTCAGACATCTCGTACCCCCGGTCGACGTCGCAGGGCGGATCGAACGATCGGACAGGATGGACAGACCGATCCGGGTGCTGGCCAAGGCCGTACGGCGGCGCATCGGCCCCGGATGGCTGCGCGACGTGTTACACGGGGTTCCGACCGGCAAACCACTTCACCCACCGCTCACCGACCTCAGCCTGGGCTGCTGGCTGGCGACCGCGGTGCTCGACCTGACCGGCGCCGATCCCCGCGCGGCGCGCGCGGTGCTCGCGACGGGCATCGCGGGAGCGATTCCCGCGGCCGCGGCTGGGATCACCGACTGGTCGGCGCTCCATCGGGAGCAGCAACGAGTCGGGTTCGTGCACGCGATCGCCAACCTCACCGCTCTGGGACTGTACGCCGGTTCCCTGGCCCTGCGGCTCGCCGGGGACGACAGACGCGGCAAGCTGCTGTCGTTCGCCGGCCTGGGCGCGGCGGGCGCGGGCGGCTATCTCGGGGGCCACCTGGCCTACCGGCAGGCCGCGGGGGCCAACCACGCCGAGTCGGTCACCCACCTGGTCCCGCTGGGCTGGCACGACCTGTGCGAGCTCAAGGACCTACCCGAGGGGCGCCCGGTGGCCAGACGGCTGGGCTACATCGACCTGTTCGTGCTGCGGATCGGTGAGGGGGCCGTCGTGCTGGCCGACCACTGCTCCCATCTAGCCGGGCCGCTGCACCAGGGACAGCTGGTCTCCGACCAGGGCACGACCTGCGTGGTGTGCCCGTGGCACGGCAGCGCCTTCCGGCTGACGGACGGCACGGTCGCGCACGGTCCCGCCACGGCCCCGCAGCCGTACTTCGAGACCCGGATCCGCCGCGACGGCGTGCTCCAGGTCCGGCCGGCCCCGCTCTGACCGGCCAGCCCCGCTCTGACCGGCCGGACCCGGCCCGGTCGGCTCAGCCCGATCCGGCCCGATCGGCCCGATCGGTCCGATCGGGCCGGTCCGCTCAGTCGGGCCTGCCGTCCGCGGGGTGCTCGACCAGGGCGAGGATCCGGCTGGACATGAAGCGAGCGGTGCGCACCGCCGTACCGCTCCGGGTGACCTCGCTCACCTCGACCACGCCACCGCGGCGGTTCGCCACCTCTACCCGGCGGCCCGCCCTGGTGGCGACGACTTCGTAGGTACGCGAGCTGTCACCCGCGTCGATGACGATCTCTACCCTGTCGCCTTTCATGTCTGCTTTATGCCCAAAAGTGGGAGAATTTAGGCGTAGATCAGCTTGACCATCGCCACGATGCCGACGCAGACGATGATCCCCCGCAGCACCGGCGCGGGCAGCTTCCTGCCGAATTTCGCACCGAAGAAACCACCGATCGTCGCGCCGAGCGCGACCAGCGCGACCCCGCGCCAGTCGACCTCGGCGACCATGATGAACAGCAGCGCCGCGGTGCCGTTCACCAGCAGCGCGAGCACGTTCTTTGCGGCGTTGACCCGCTGCAGGTCCTCGTCCAGGACGCTGCCGAGCAGTCCGATGAGGAGCACTCCCTGCGCCGCGCCGAAGTAGCCGCCGTAGATCCCCGCACCGAGGACCCCGAGCCACAGCCAGGGGCCGCCGTGCGGGTGGGAGCCCTCCCGCCGGGCGTTGAGCCACCTGTTGAGCCTGGGCTGGATCACCACCAGCACGCACGACAGGCCGATCAGGATGGGGACCACCACGTTGAACGTTTTGGCGGGCAGGTACAGCAGCAGCAGGCCGCCGATCACCGCGCCGAGGACGGATCCGGTCCCCAGCCGGATCAGTCTCGTCCGCTGCCCCTTCAGCTCGGCGCGGTAGCCGAGCACGCTGGTCAGCGATCCCGGCACCAGCCCGATGTTGTTGGAGACGTTCGCGACGATCGGCGGTATCCCCACCGCGACCATCGTCGGAAATGTGAGCAACGACCCCGAGCCCACGACGGCGTTGATGCCCCCGGCCCCGACTCCGGCCGCGAAGATCGCGACCGCCTCCCACGGCGTCATCCTTCTCCCTTGCTCGTACGGCTCGCGCCCGTGAACGGTGCACGGCACTCACCGGATGCTAGGAGGAGGACACGACCTAGTCGGCGGCGGGGGTCTCCTTACCGCTGAACAGGCCACCGAGGCTCTCGACCGCCTTGGCCATCTCGGATGGAACGATCCACACCTTGTTCGCGTCGCCCTTGGCGATCTCCGGGAGCGTCCTGAGGTACTGGTAGGCGAGAAGCCGCTGGTCCGGCTTGCCCTCGTGGATTGCGCGGAAGACCATGCCGATCGCGTCCGCCTCGCCCTTCGCCCGCATCGCCTTGGCCTCCGCGTCGGCCTGGGCCCTGAGCACGACGGCCTCCGCCTCGCCGCGCGCCTTGAGCACCGCGGCCTGCTTGTGCCCCTCCGCGGTCAGGATGGCCGCCTGCTTCTGCCCCTCTGCCACGAGCACGGCTGCCCGCTTGTCCCGATCGGCGCGCATCTGGCGCTCCATCGACTCCTGGATGGCAGCCGACGGCTGGATCGCCTTGAGCCTGACCCGACCGACCCTGACCCCCCAGCTCCCCGCCCCGTCGAGCGCCTCACGCAGCTCGGAGTTGATCTCCTCGCGCGAGGTCAGCACCCGCTCCAGGTCCATGCCGCCGATCACGTTACGCAGCGTGGTCACGGTGAGCTGCTCGACCCCGGTCAGGAAGTCAGTGATCTCGTAGGTCGCGGCCCGCGGGTCGGCGACCCGGAAGTGCACGACCGTGTCGACGGAGACGAGGAGGTTGTCCGAGGTGACGACGGGCTGCGGCGGGAAGGAGACGACCTGTTCGCGCAGGTCGACCGTCCGCTTGAGCCGGTCGATGAAGGGGACCACGAGGTTCAGGCCAGGGGAGAGTGTCCGGTGGTAGCGCCCCAGTCGCTCCACGACCCCCGCGGTGGCCTGTGGAACGATATGGATCGCCCGGAAGAGGGCGAAGCCGACGGCGGCCACCACGACGAGCGCGGCAAGAAACGGTTCCATGAGCCACTCCCGGACGGTCGAGTCAAGTGGATCTCTCTCGTTCGGAAATGATATTTGGTTTTCTCGTTACCGACCTCTGAACAGCGTAAACAGGCTCAGAACTGGTGCGCGCGGGCGTACCACCGGTCGTCGCGCCCGCGTTCGAGGGTGAGCGGGACGGCAAATGTCCGGGAAAGGTGTTCCGCGGTCATCACCTGATCGATCGGCCCCTGGGCGACGACCGAGCCGTGCCGCAGCAGCAGCGCGTGGGTGAAGCCGCTGGGCACCTCCTCGACGTGATGGGTGACCAGCACCATCGTCGGCGCCTTCGGGTCGTGGGCGAGCGCCGACAGGCGGCGGACCAGGTCCTCCCTGCCGCCGAGGTCCAGGCCCGCGGCGGGCTCGTCGAGCAGCAGCAGCTCGGGATCCGGCATGAGCGCCCTGGCGATCTGCACCCTCTTGCGCTCCCCCTCGGACAGGGTGTTGAAGCGGCGCCGGATCAGGTGGGCGCAGCCGAGCTGGTCGATCAGCTCGACGGCCCTGGTGACGTCGTTGGAGTCGTACTCCTCCGTCCAGCGCCCGAGGATCGCGTACGACGCGGTGAGCACCAGGTCGATGACCTTCTCCTCCGGCGGGACCTTCTCCGCGAGCGCGGCGCTCGCGAGGCCGATGCGGGGACGCAGGTCGAACACGTCACTCTGGCCGAGCCGTTCGCCCAGGATCTCGACGACGCCCTCGGTCGGGAACAGCATCGCCCCGACGACCTGCAGCAACGTCGTCTTCCCCGCGCCGTTGGGACCGATGACGACCCACCGCTCGTCCTCGTGAACGGTCCAGTCGATGTCCCGCAGCAGGGCCGCCCCGTCCCTGCGGACGGTGACGTCCTGTAGCCGAAGCACCTGACCGCCCATCCCTTACCCCTCCTTGAGAGTCGCTGGAACAAAACCTATTGCAGGGCAAGCGCATATCGTGGATCGGTGCACCCTGATTCACAGATCTCGGCCACCTTGGTCTGCTGGGGCAACGCCTGGCTCACCGGGCAGGTCGGCCTCGACGAGGCCGCCGACCGCGTGGAACGACAGGCAGGCCCCCAACTCGTCGCCGATGAGACGGGCGATGTCCCCCTGCGCGGCTTCCTCGCCGATTTGCGGGTCGAGGGCATGCGTTCGCTGCGCCTGGCGCTTCCCGTCGCGGGCGACCCGCTCGGACTCACCGGCCCGCCCTCCTTCAACTCCGCGGCGATCGAGGCCGGGCAGGCGGCGATAGCCGTGTTCCCCGGCAGATGCCTGGGCATGGTCCCGGTTCGGGACCGCCGCGGATCATCGTACGCCGGGGTGCGCTGGAGCGTGCTTGCGGCCAGCGTGAACATTCCGGACATTCCTTCCCTCTCCGAGGCCGAGCACGCCCTGACCCTGGCGATGCGCGAGGCCACGGACGCCCTGGTCGGCGTCGAGGGCCCCGCCCAGGGGCACCAGCGGGTGAGAACCGTCGACGACGGCCTGGCGCCGGGCTACCCCGCCCGCGCCCACCGGGTCGCCGCCCTGGCCGCCCGACTCACCGCGGTGCTCCAGATCGCCGACGAGCGGGGGCTCACCTCCGGCCAGGTCGCGGTTAGGAGCCAGGCCCTGCGCGCCCTGGACCGCGCCGTACGGCGAGCCCGCGTGGCCGCCCACCACGCCATCTCAGAACTGGTCTGACCGGGCACGAGCCCTCCGGGCTCAGGCCAGGCCGTGCCGTACCGCGTAGAGGGCCGCCTGGGTCCGGTCCTGGACCCCCAGCTTCATCAGCACGTTGGAGACATGGGTCTTCACGGTCTTCTCCGCCACAGCCAGCTCGCGGGCGATCTCACGGTTCGACCGGCCCGAGGCGATCAGGGCGAGCACCTCGCGCTCCCGTTCGGTGAGCGGCATCACCTGCCCGGCCGTCGTGGACACGGAGGCGGGGACGGGGGAACCCGACAGCATGGCCTCCGCGGCCTCGGCGGCCAGCAGCACCTGGCCACCGTGAACCGCCCGGATGGCCTGGACGAGCGCCGTGGGATCGACGTCCTTGTAGAGGAACCCGGCCGCGCCCGCCCGCATGGCGGGGGCGACGTCCTGCCGGTCGGCGACCGAGGTCAGCACCAGCACGCGGGGCGAAAGTCCTCGCTCCCTGAGCCGGAGCAGCGTTCCGTGCCCGTCCAGGACGGGCATCTTCAGGTCGAGCAGCAGCACGTCCGGATCCAGTGACTCCGTCAGCGCGACGGCCTCCGCGCCGTCCGCGGCCTCCCCCACGACGACGAGGTCGTCCTGCAGGTCCAGGAAGGTGCGCAGCCCCTGCCTGACGACCGGGTGGTCGTCGGCGATGAGCACCCGGATCACACGGGCACCTCCATCCGCACCAACGTCCCGAGACCCGGGTCCGACCTGACGTGCACGCTTCCTCCCAGGGCCTGCGCCCTGTCCTCCATCGACGCGATGCCGAGGCCCCGGCCCGTCGCGGCGGCCACGTCGAAGCCCGTCCCGTCGTCACGCACCTCGAGGACGACCCTGCCCGCCTCACAGCCGAGCCGTACACCGACGGCGCGCGCCTTCGAGTGCCGTGAGGCGTTGTGCAGCGCCTCCTGGGCCACCCGCAGCACCGCGACCTCGGTCATCGGCTCCAGCTCGCACACCGGCGACTCCTCGAACGTGAACGACGCCGGATGCAGCCGGTCCAGCAGGCGGACGTGTTTGCGGAGCGTCTCCGCCAGGCCGTGCCGGTCGAGCTCGGCGGGACGGAGCTCGACGATCACCGCGCGCAGCTCGGCCAGTGCCTCTCCGGCCAGCCGCTCGACCCGGTCGATCTCGCACAGCGCCCGTTCCGGGTCGCGGCGAACCAGGGAGGACGCCGCCTGGGCGGTGAGCCTGAGCGAGAACAGCTTCTGGGTCACCGCGTCATGCAGCTCCCTGGCCATCCGGGTGCGTTCCTCGACCAGCGCCAGCTCCCTGCCGCGCTCGTAGAGGCGCGCGTTGGTCAGGGCGATCGCGGCGTGCGCGGCGAACATGGTGAGCAGGCTCTGGTCCGCCTCGGTGAAACCACCCGGCGACCGCTTGTTGGACAGGAAGATGATGCCGAGCACCTGATCGCCGTCGCGGATCGGCACGCCGAGGAAGTCCTTGAGCACCGGGTGCGCCCTCGGCCAGTACTCGAACCTGTGGTCCTTGCGGATGTCGGGCAGCCTGACCGGCGTGCCCTCGCGCAGCATCGCGCCGAGCATGCCGTGCTGGCGCGGCATCGGACCGATCGCGTCCCACTCCTCCTCGGAGATGCCCTCGGCGACGAACTCGGCGAACGCCCCCTCGTCGTCGGGCACGCCGAGCGCGGCGTAGCGAGCGTCCAGCAGTTGCTGCGCCGAGCGCACGATGACCTGGAGCACCTCCCGGACGGACAGGTGCCTGGTCACCGCGAGAACGGCGGAGCTGACCGCGTGCAGGACGGCGTCCCGGTCATCCCCAACGGATCCCACGGAGAAACTCTAGGCGCAGGCGGTGGGTGGCCGCGTTACGCCATCGGTCCTAGGTCCATCAGCCCAGACGGGAGCGGGTCCTGTGACCGATGTGGGCGGGCCGCCCACTTCCTAGCGTCAAGGCTTGACCTCCTCCCCTCCCCGAGGGGAGGAGATTCCCGCGGTCGCCCGCAGGGTTTCCTGTTTCACCGCCGGCCGCCCGCCCGAAAAGGATCTTTCGTTGGGGTCTTACACCAGCTCCGCAGGCGTTTCACCTCTCCGCCGGCCCGGCGGCGAGGGTGGAACCGATCGTGCGAGTGGCGGCTTGGTCATCGCCGCCACCGAACACATTAACGAAACCTGCGGCGTCGTGCCGCGTTTCCTCCCGGCCCTGAAGGACCGGGTCTCCACGCTTAAGGAGTTTCGATGACGAAGACCGCACTCATCACCGGCGCCTCCCGTGGACTCGGCCTGGCGCTGGCCCGTTCCCTGGCCGCCGACGGCTGGCGGCTCATCCTCACCGCGCGGGGCGCGGACGCGCTCGAACCCGTCGCGGGCGAACTCGGCGCCCTCGCGCTCGCGGGGGACGTCGCCGATCCGGCCCACAGGGAACGGCTGGCGCGCGCCGTACGGGAGGAGGGTGGCCTGGACCTGCTCGTCAACAACGCCTCCGGGCTGGGCGCCGTCCCGCTTCCCCCGCTCGCCGGCTACCCGCTCGACGCGCTCAAGGATCTGTTCGGAGTCAACACGCTGGCACCGCTCGCGCTGATCCAGGCGGCGCTGCCCTGGCTCAGGCAGCGGCGGGGCGCGATCGTCAACATCTCCTCGGACGCGGCGACCGAGGCCTACGAGGGCTGGGGCGGCTACGGGGCGACGAAGGCCGCGCTGGAGCTGCTGTCCAGCGTGCTGGCCGTCGAGGAGCCCACCGTCGCGGTCTGGTGGGTCGATCCGGGAGAGATGAACACGGCCATGCTCGCCGCGGCGGTCGGCACCGGAGACGCGGCGGCGGCCCCCGGTCCGGAAACGGTCCTCCCCACATTGCGGCGGCTGATCGACGAACGCCCGGCGAGCGGGCGGGTGGTCCGCCCGTGAACGCACCGGTGACGAACGCCATGGCCGCGGACTTCGTGCTCCCGCAGGAGCTTGAGGCGCACGAGCCACCGGAGGAACGGGGGCTGGCTCGTGACGGGGTACGTCTTCTGGTCTCGCGGGGCGGCACGGGCGAGATCGGCCATCACAGGTTCGCCGACCTGCCCGGCCTGCTCAGCCCCGGTGACCTCCTGGTGGTCAACGACTCGGCGACCCTCCCCGCCGCGGTCCGGCTCGACCGGCTCGCGGTGCACTTCTCGACCGAGCGCGAGGACGGGACCTGGCTGGTCGAGCTGCGCCGCCGGGGTGAGCCGTACAGGGGCGGCGCTCCCGGGGAGTGGCTGCCGCTGCCGGGCGGAGCCACGCTGCGGCTGCTCGAGCGGGAGACACCGCGGCTCTGGCGGGCCAGGCTTGACCGCGACGTCCCCGCCTACCTGCGCCGGTACGGCGTGCCGATCCGCTACTCCTACGTGGACCGCGACTGGCCGCTGTCGCATTACCAGACCGTGTTCGGGGCACGGCCGGGCAGTGCGGAGATGCCCAGCGCGGGACGGCCGTTCACCGCCGAGCTGGTGACCCGGCTCGTGACGCGCGGGATCGGTGTCGTGCCGATCACCCTGCACACCGGGGTCGCCTCCCCGGAGAAGGACGAGCCGCCCTATCCGGAACGGTTCGAGGTGTCGGAGGCGACGGCACGGCAGGTGGCGTTCACCCGCGCGTCGGGAGGACGGGTGATCGCGGTGGGCACGACCGTGGTGCGAGCGCTGGAGACGGCCGGGCTTGCCGCCGGCGAGGTCAGGGCGGCACGGGGCTGGACCTCCCACATCGTCACCCCCTCCGCCGGGGTGAAGGTGGTGAACGGCCTGATCACCGGCCTGCACGAGCCCCGCTCAAGCCATCTGCTGATGCTGTCCGCGATCACCGGGGGCGACCTGCTGTCACGGTCGTACGCCGAGGCGCTCCGCGAAGGCTATCTCTGGCACGAGTTCGGCGACCTCCATCTGATTTTCGGTTGACCCAGTCAGTCACAAGGAGTTTCCAAGTGGACCTCCGCATGCTGATACCAGCAATTAACGGGGGAACACAAAATTCCGACTGGAGTATGAAATGCGCCGGCATCTGACCGCCTTCGCCGCCATCGCCATGGCGGGAGGCCTGCTGTTTGTCCCACAGAGCGCGAACGCCGCCACGGCGCCGCAGACCGCGCCGCAAACCGCGGCCCTCGCGACTCCCCCACTCTCACCGCTGAAACTGACCGCCTACTACCCGCGCAGGGCATGGGCGGGTGACACGATCGTCTACACGCTCAAGAGCAGGAACGTGGGCGACTGGCCGACCGACATCGCCTACGTCGGAGGCTACGTCCCCAAGCAGGCCCGCAAGGTCCAGATCACCGGTCCCTCCGGCTCCTACTGCGAGGCCGACGGGCGCGAGGTCGGCTGTCTGCTCGACACTCTGAAGCCCGGCAGGACCGCGACCGTCAAGGTGAAGGTGTGGCTCAGGGGCAGCGCCAGGGGCACCGCGACGGCCGAGTTCGCCACGGCGTCGATCGACGTGCCCGCCGGTGGGATCGACACCCTGAACATCCACGGCATCGACTCGGGCGTCGACCTGAAGTACGTCAAGGTCAGGACCCGCATCCTGCGGTAGCCGCCCTCCAGGACCCGGAGCGCCCGGAGGCGGTGGGTGCCGATGTGCCGGTCGGTGCGGGACCCCGGCCCATTCGGTACGGCGACCGCGCCGGGCGCTCCGTTAAATAGCGCTTAATCCGCATAAATTTACTTTCCTAGTTGCCTGTGGTAAAACGCTGCGGACTTTAACGGGGACTATCGCAGCGTCCTCGTGCCCCTCAACTGGGAGACGTTTAATGCGCCACCCGATCGCCAAGATCGCATCTCTTGCCCTGGTCGCTCCGCTCGCGGGCACGATGCTGCTCGCCGCACCGGCTTCGGCGGCTCCCGCAAAGGCACCGGCGGGGGTCGTCAAGAAGGCCGACGACCCCTACTCCTCCTTCGCCATCACGGTCGTGGCCCCGAAGCAGGTCAAGGCTGGCGGAAAGATCACCTACAGAATCAAGGCAACGAACAAGGGCCCGTACCTCGCCGACTCGTACTGGATCGGCGGTGTGCTGCCCAAGGGCTCGAAGCTGACGCGGGTGTACGCCGACAAGGGCACCGAGTGCGGCGTCTACGATGACGGCTTCTGGTGCATCACGCCGAACGCGCTCGAGATCAACGACTATGACACCCTCGACCTCGTCGTGAAGCTGGACAGGAAGACCCGTGGCACCGCCACCGCCACCCTGGGTGTGGACACGGTCGACCTTCCGCAGGGCGCGGAGACTCTGAACCGCGATGAGTTCGAGCGCATGGGCATCAAGAGCTGGTACTTCGTGAAGAAGGTCAAGACCAAGATCGTGCGTTAGGACCCGTACACGGATCCGCGCCATGGCGAGGATCCGCGGAGGGCCGTCACGAGGAGCCCTCGTCCCCAGGGACGGGGGCTCCCCGCGTTCTGCGGAGTTCGGCCCTTGAGGTCCGCTTCTGGGCCTACAAAGCCTTCTGAGGGCCCCTGAGGAGCCCTTGAGAGGGGCCATCCGATCTTCTTGATTCGTAAAGAGATTGCGGGCAGCCACATATACGGCACGCCCGTCCACCGGGCAGGATTTCCCTCATGACCGTTTCCCGACACCGTGCGGCCCATGGCTGATCTCAGGGTCGTCCTGGCCGAGGACCACTATCTGGTGCGCGAGGGCACTCGCAGGCTGCTGGAGGCCTCCGGCGAGATCAGCGTGGTCGCGGCCGTGGGAACCGCCGACGAACTGCTGGACGCCGCCAGGCGGCTGCGTCCTGACGTGGTGGTGACCGACATCCGGATGCCCGGCTCCGCCGATCTCGTGCGCGCCGGAATGGAGGGCATCGACGCCGCGCATCGGATCAGGGCGGCCTCGCGGGACATCGGGGTGGTCGTGCTCTCCCAGTTCGCCGACGCGCTGTTCGCGCTGGACCTGTTCAGGGACGGCACTGAGGGCCGGGCGTACCTGCTCAAGGACCGGGTCGGCGACATCGACGAGCTGCTCGGCGCGATCCGCTCGGTGGCCGCGGGCGGGTCGGTGATCGACCCCAAGGTGGTCGAGGGCCTGCTGGCGAAACGTGGGGTCAGGGACAGCCCGCCGCCCGCCGAGCTGACCCCCCGGGAGCTGGACGTGCTGAGGGAGATGGCGCACGGCCTGTCGAACGGCGGCATCGCGCGCGCCCTGCATCTGTCGGTCTCCGCGATCGAGAAACACGTGAACTCGATCTTCATGAAGCTGGCGCTGGAGAACAGCCCCGACACCCATCGCAGGGTGGCGGCCGTCATCGCCTATCTCGGGCCGCGATGACCCGGTGCGGCGCTCACGCCGTGCCGGCGGCTCATTCCGCCGACCGAGACCCGTTTCCGGTCTGATCTTCCCTTCGGTACGGCCGCGCAGGTCAACGTCCTGCCAAGCGTTGGAACGGGTGCCCGTGTCGCGCCCTCTCCGCCAGGCCGTCAGGCGAATCTGCCCTTCAGCACCGGTGCCGCCTCCGCGGCCCGGTGAGCCAGGACAGTTCACCCCTCCAGGAGAGGAAGTCGATGATGAGGCACATCCGACGGATGTGTTACCCGGTCGCCGCACTCGCGATGCTGACCGGGCCGCTGACCTTGCTCAGCGCCACCCCTGCCGACGCCGCGTACGGCGGTGCCGTACAGGCCGCTCCGTTCGGCGCGCTCCCGCTCGCCGACCCCGCCCCCGCCTCGTGCCCCCAGCGGGTGGCGCTGGTCAACGGCGGTTTCGAGCGGCCGGCCGTCACCGGCGGATCGGTCGGGTTCTTTCCCGACGCCTCGCAGAACGGCGTGCCGGGCTGGCTGACGACCGCGACAGACCACCAGATCGAGCTCTGGACGGCACCGCCCAACCCGACCAACACCCCGCCCGCCGAGGGCAGGCAGTTCGCCGAGCTGAACGCCAACCAGGTCTCGACGCTCTACCAGGACCATCCGACCACGCCGGGGGCGACGCTGTACTGGCGGCTTTCGCACCGTGGCCGCCTGGGCGTCGACACGATGGCCCTGGAGATCGGCGCGCCCGGTTCGCCGGTCCGGCAGCGGACGGTGTCCGACGGCACCGCGAGCTGGGGCACCTACACCGGCACCTACACGGTACCCGCAGGGCAGACGATCACCCGGTTCTCCTTCCGCTCCATCTCTGCAGCAGGAGGCAACCGGGGCATCGGCAACTTCCTCGACGACGTCTTCTTCGGCACCGCGCCCTGCGTCGTCGTCACCAAGACCGCGTCCCCCGACGGTCCGGTCGACGTCGGGGACGTGGTCACCTACCGGCTGACCGCCAGGAACGAGGGGGGCGCGCCCGCGGAGAACGTCAAGCTCACCGACGCCGTCCCGGCCGGGACCTCCTACGTCCCCGGCTCGCTGCGCGTCGTGGACGGCCCGAACACCGGGGACAAGACCGACCAGCCCGGCGACGACCAGGGAAGCTTCGACCCCGCGGCGAACGAGGTCTCCTTCCTGCTGGGCGATGGCGCGACCGGCTCGGCACCGGGCACGCTGCCCAACACCGACGGCCTGCCCAACGGCACCACGGTCGAGTTCCAGGTGAAGGTGGACCGGGCCGCGGCGGGTGGCCAGATCATCAACCGGGGCAGCGTCGGCTACGAGAACCGTCTCGGCGAGACCCCGGAACCACTGACCTCGACCTCCGGTGACACGACCACCAAGGTCAACCCCGCCGTCGACCTGAGCGTGATCAAGTCCGCCGACCAGATCAGGGCCGTCGTCGGCCAGACCGTCACCTACCGCGTCTCCGTCCGCAACGCGGGACCCAACGACGCCACCGGCGTCACCGTCCAGGACGCGCTGCCGCCAGGGCTGACCTTCGTCTCCGCGACGCCCTCCGCAGGCGCCTACGACCCGGCGACCGGCATATGGACGGTCGGCGGGCTGCCCAAGGGTGCCGCCGCGACCCTGACGATCCACGCCAAGGCCACGGCGACCGGCAGGACGACCAACACCGCGATCGTTCGCGGAACCGAGAAGGATCTTGACCCGGCGAACGACTTGGACGCCGTCGAAGTCTGTGTCAAGCTCCCGCCGCCATGCCGGAGCTGCGCCCCGGATCGGTGCGCCGCCTGCACGCCGCCGACGGGGCAGCGAGCCGAAGGGTGATCCCGGACCGGCCGGTCGGCGTGTGGCCTCGCGCCTCCCGGCGACCGGCCGGTGCCGGCCGTCAGTGGCGGGCTCGCTGTCCGGCGAGCTGTCCCTCGAATCCGGAGACCATGGCGAGCAGGCCCGTCTCGAACCACCGGTCGTAGAACGCGGTCGCGTCAGGATCGGCGACCGGTGCGGGCCCCTCCGTCCCCGGCGGGGTGCCGACCTGGGCCAGGGCGTGACCGAGGACGTAGACGGCGACGGACTGAATGACCGTCAGGGCGTCCTGATGGGAGACACCCGAGGCGGCGAAGCGGTCCAGCAGCCCGGTCAGCAGGGCGAGACCGGTTTCGGTGTCGACGGGGTGGGTCGCCAGCAGCGGTACGGCGTGCGGGTGGGCGAGCAGCATCCCGCGGTAGGCGGCGGCGAAGCGGGGCAGCGCCTCGGGCCACGGGCCCGTCACCTCAAGCTCGACCACGGCCTCGGAGAAGAGATGGGTGACGACCTCGGCCAGCAGGGCGTCACGGTTGGGGATGTGCCGGTACAGGGACATCGCCGCGACGCCCAGTTGCGCGCCGAGGCGGCGCATGGTCAGGGCCTCAAGTCCCTCGGCGTCCAGGACCTCGACAGCCGCGGCGACGATGCGCTCGGGGGTGAGCGTGGCGGGTCTCCCTCCACGGCCGCTCCCCTGGCTCCGGCGACGGGCTGGCTGGGTCATGTGGTCAGGGTAGCGGCGAGCATGGTGGCCAGCGTGGTGGCCAGCGTGGTGGCCAGCATCACCACGGACAGGACCCCGACCACCATGTGCTGGACGTCGATGACGACGTCACGGCCCTCGGTCGGCAGGATCTTCAGGGTGCGGGCGTAGTCGGTCCGGTACAGCTCCCGCTGGGCGGCGGAGCTGACGCCGAAGTAGGGCAGCCACCAGCTCTGCACGTGACCGGCGATGATCAGGCAGCAGACGGCGGTGGCCGTGATCAGCGACCAGGTCTGGTGCAGGGCGACGCCTCCGGCGACGAGCAGGGGGATCGGGTAGTTCATCGACGCCGCTATCACCCGGTGACGGAGGTTGCCCGGCGTCAGGTCGTTGAGCGGGAACATCGGCACCCATTCGGTCAGGATCAGCCAGGCGAGCCAGACGAGCGGAACGATGATCGCGACAGTGGTCAAGGTGCACTCCCTTGGTTTCCGCACACTCAGTTTGCGTACATCGTAAGCTTACGATGTACGCAAACTGAGTGCAAGAGTGGACATGGCCGGGCACCCAAGCTCGCCAGATCGGGTACGGCCCACCCGAGGGCGGCGGGAGGGTCCAGCCGGAACGGTCTTCACCGGCGGGGCGGATGACGTGAAACCGCGAAATACAACCGCCTTACCAGGTATGTCCGAGACAGAGCATCAGACGTACCATCGACGCGGTGATGCGACTTGACTGATCTAGTGGTAATTCCCAACTTTTGCGGCAAACAGGCGTTGAACGCCTGGCTAGCAGGGCATGACATCGGGGTACTCCTGCAGGGGCCCGACCCCGACAGCCCACAACCGGTCATGAACGGCATCGTGGTGGCGCAGGAACCGCCTCCGGGAAGCCGGGTCAAGCGGTGGGGAACGGTAACCGTCTGGGTCCGTCATGACGGCGGGGGAAGCGGTGTCCGCGAACCGCGCCGCCCCGCGCCGCCATTCGGAGCGCTCAGGACCGAGCTCCCCGGGGAGCCCGCTTAAATCCCGCCCCAACGACTCCGGGGCGCCGCTCGACGTCCTCTCCCGGCACCCCCGCGGGCCGTTTCCCCGCGGCCTCCCCTTCCGGCTCCCCCCTGTGGCACCGCTCGGGCACTCGCACGCGGGGAGCCGGGTCACGAACCGCCGGGGTCAGGCGGCCACCCGAGCGCCGTGGACGCTCGGGGCGATCACCACGGAGGCGATCGAGGACTCCGCCGCCCACGCGAGCGATCTGCGGTCGCGGGCCTGGACGGGTGGAAGCAGCGTCACCTCGACGGTCAGCCGCCGGAGCCCGGCGACCCTGCGGATCGAGGCGACCAACGCGTCGTCACCGACGTAGGCGGCCTCGGCCGCCGGGACCCCGTCAGGCCCCAGATATCTCACCGCGACCGGCCTGACCGGGGCCCCCGCGTCCAGCGCCGACTGGAACACCGCGCGCCTGAACGCCCCCATCTCCCTGCCGCACCAGGTGATGCCCTCGGGGAAGGCCGCCACCGCCTCGCCGTCGCCGAGCGCCCTGGTGATCCCGGCGACCGCCTCGGGAAGCGTCGACAACCGGTCCCTGTCGATGAACAGCGCGCCCGCGCCCGCGGCCATCGCGCCGATCAGCGGCCAGTTCCCCACCTCGCGCCTGGTCACAGGGCGGCACGGCAGAACGGCCATCATGACGAGCGGGTCCAGCCAGGACACGTGGTTGGACACGATCAGCGGGGCCGCCTTGGATCCGGGCAGGGCCCGCAGTCCGGCGGCGGATCCCCCGAGGAAGGCGAAGCCGTGCCGTACCTCGACCCGGACGCCGAGGGTTCTCAGCGCGACCCGGGACCACGTGCTCGCCAGCCGGAGGCGGGCGGCCGTACCGAACCCGCGGGTGAGCAGGGCGAGCATCGCCCCGATGAGGATGACCAGCGAGATCCCCGCGAGCCGCAGAGCCTTGAGCGGTCCGCTGACCGTGGGGCCCGCAGGCGTGAGACAGGTGGCGGCCCCGCACGGCGCCTCGGGGGCCCACGGGGTCATGCCGGGGCTCCCAGGAAGTGCCGCAGGTAGCGCGGGTCCAGGTTCGCCATCGAGAGCAGCACGAAGAAGTCCGCGGTGCCGAGGTCGGGGTTGTGCGCGGGCGGTCCGCAGACCCAGGCGCCCAGCCGGGTGTAGCCCCTGAGCGGGGCGGGGATCGGCCTGCGGCCCTTCCCGGCCGAGCCTCGGCCGGCACGCCACGGCAGGCGCGGGGTGACGCGGTACTCCGGCGGGGAGAGCGGCAGCCGGTCCATGACTCCGGCGGCGTCGGCGGCCGGAACCGAGCAGCACCCCGCGACCCACCGGTACCCTCCCGCGACCATGTAGCGCGCGATGGCCGTCCACATCAGCCCGATCACCGCGCCACACCGGTGGTCGGCGTGCACGCAGGCCCTGGCCGCCTCGACCATGCTCGCCCTGACCCCGGCCAGCGCGCCGAGGTCGAAGCCGGAGTCGGCGTGGAGGCGGTCGGCCCTTCGGGGGGAAAGCAGCCGGTAGGTGCCGACGACCTCGCCCGTCTCGCCGTGCCGTACGAGGAGGTGGTCGCAGTAGGCGTCGAGCGGGTCGACGTCGAGGCCGGTGATAGGGGTGTCCAGCCGAGCGCCCATCTCCTCGGCGAACACCCGATGACGCAGGCGCTGGGCCTCCCGCATGTCGGCCGCGGTACTGGCCAGCCCGACGATATAGCGAGCGACCCGCTGCTCTGCGGGGATGGTCGTCATGACCACATGAAGCCAGGTTCAGGTGACGCCGAACGGGAGGTCACCGCGAACTTCAGGCGTCCGGATGATGAACCGCATTCACGATCGTTTCCGGGGCCAAGTAGCGTAGATACCGATGAACCAGCGCACGCTTCTGATCACATTGTCCGGCCCGGACCGCCCGGGGGTTACCTCGCGGCTTTTCTCCGTCCTGTCCGGCTTTCCCGTCGTCGTCGTCGACGTCGAGCAGGTCGTCATCCGCGGCAGGCTCACCCTGGGCGTCCTCGTCGCCTACGCGGGCGACACCCCGACCGGGACCGGCGGCACCCTCGGCGCCCTCTGGACCGCCGTCGAGCGGACCGCGGGGGACCTGGGCCTGGAGGTCGAGCTGTCCACCGGCTCGGACCTGCAGGAGAAGCGGCGACGCGGACGACTGCACGTCACCGTCCTCGGATCGCCCCTGCAGCCCGCCGCGATGGCCGGCATCGCGGGCCGGATCGCGGCGGCGGGCGCCAACATCGACCGGATCGAACGGCTGTCCAACTACCCGGTGACCTGCTTCGAGCTGGCCGTCTCCGGCGCGGACCCCGACACGCTCCGCGCCGAGCTGGCCACCGAGGCGTACGCCCAGCAGGTGGACGTCGCCGTGCAGCGCAGCGGCCTGCACCGCAGGGCCAAGCGGCTGATCGTGATGGACGTCGATTCCACGCTCATCCAGGCCGAAGTGATCGAACTGCTGGCCGCGCACGCGGGCTGCCTGGAGGAGGTCGCCCGGGTCACCGAGGAGGCGATGCGCGGCGAGCTCGACTTCGCCGAGTCGCTGCGCCGCCGGGTCGCGCTGCTGAAGGGCCTGAGCGAGGAGACCTTCGAGAAGGTCCGCAAGGAGCTCGTGCTCACCCCGGGCGCCCGCACGCTGGTGCGCACGCTCAAGCGGCTCGACTACCGCTTCGCGATCGTCAGCGGCGGGTTCACCCAGCTCACCGACGCCCTCGTCGAGGAACTCGGGATCGACTACTCCGCGGCCAACACCCTGGAGGTCGTGGACGGCGTGCTCACCGGGCGGGTCGTCGGCGAGATCGTCGACCGTCCCGGCAAGGCGCGGGCGCTTGAGCGCTTCGCGCGAGAGGCGGGCATACCGATCAGCCAGACCGTGGCCATCGGCGACGGCGCCAACGACCTCGACATGATCGCGGCGGCCGGTCTGGGCATCGCGTTCAATGCCAAGCCGGTGGTTCGCAAGGCGGCGGACACCGCGGTCAACGTGCCCTACCTCGACGCGATCCTCTATCTGCTCGGCATCCCGCGCGCCGAGGTCGAGGCCGCGGACGCCGAGGACGGCGTCACGGTCGTGGAACGCCGCTGAGCCTGAGGCCGGGAAGCCGGGCACCGCGCCGGTTCCGGGGCATCCGCGGGTTTCAGCGGCGTGGAGCGGTGAGCGAGGCCAGCCTGAGCGCCTCGGCGCTCAGGCCCTTCAGGGCGGGTTGCGCGGCGGCGGCGTGCCTGATCCCCCGCCGCACCTCGGTCATCTGGTCGGCCGCCCCCTCGGCGACCTCGTCAAGACGCCGCGCGGCCAGCAGGTCCACGTGCGCGCCCAGCTCGTCGAGCACCCGGTCCAGGTCGTCCGCCCGCGCCTGCGGCCGTCCCGTCCTGACCGCATCCGCGACGTTCTCGAGGCGGTCGGCGACCATGTCGAGGACCGTCGCCGCCGGCCCCGACTCCTCGACCGGTTCCGGTACGGCCAGCAGCACCCGCGCGTTGTCCCGCAGCCTCCTGGCGGCCGTCACCGCGTCCCTGAGCCGCTGCGGCGCGCTGCCGCCCGGCTCCTTGTCCAGCCAGTCAAGAGAGTTCGAGAGCCTGACCGCGGCGTCGCCCGCGGCGGAGATCCCGGCGCGGACCTCCGCGGGGTCCGGGTCGATCAGCGACCGTGCCAGCGCGGCGTGCCGTTCGAGGGTGTCGACGATCCTGGCGGTCAGCCGGGCCCGGTGCCCCCTCGGCCAGAGCATCCTGGAGAAGGCCAGCGCCAGCGCCCCGCCCGCGACCGTGAGGGTCACCCGTGCCGCCGCCGCGCCCCAGTCGAGCGGCGTGGCGAAGTCGGACAGCATCAGCGACAGCGGGGTTGAGAAGATCATCCAGTAGCCGTAGCTCGCCCCCTTGAACGCGAACCCCAGCACCGCGCAGGCCCCGATGAACACGATCAGGTACACGTGGCCCGGCGCGATCGCCAGCACGACGGCCGCCCCCGCGGCGCCGACCGCGGTGCCGAGCACCCGCAGCGTCACCCGGTCGACCGTGTCCCGGTAGGCGGGGCGGAGGCTGACAAGCACGGTCACCACGAACCACTTGGCGTAGCGCTCGTGGGCCAGCAGCATCAGCGCCATGGCCAGGGTCACCGCCAGGCCGAGCCGTAGGGGGTGGTAGCCGGTCGAGAACATCGGCTTGCGCGGCCTGCCGAACCTGGGCAGGCGCGGCCCGACCTCGACCGCCTCGACCGCCTGCTGCGAGATCGACCGCGCGGCCGTGCCGAGCCGGTCAAGGCACCGGCGGACCTGCGCGAGCAGTACGGCCGCGGGCAGCGGCGCCTCCCCCGCGTGAGCCGCCCTGCGGGCGAGCTCGGCCCGGTCGGCGAACCGTCCGGCGGCGTCCATGGCCTCGGGCACCGCCGCGGAGCCACCGAGCGCGACCGCCTCCCGCAACGCCCGGGCCAAAGCCTCGACCGCCCCGTCCAGCTCCTCCGTCCACCCGGTGTCCAGATCCGCCTGCACGGCTGCCGCCCGCAGCACCCGCAGCGCGACGGTCTCGGTGAAGACGCGGTCCAGCGTGGCCAGCAACCGTTCCAGGGCCCTGTCGTCCTCCTGCGAAACCCGGTAGAGGGAGAACGCCCTGGCCGCGTGGTCCTTGGCCGTGACGACCCGCCGTCGTAGCGACTCCCAGCTCTCGTCGGAGAGCGGGGCACGGCCCGCGGCGACGAGCAGGTCGGCGAGCGCCGCACCGACCTCTTCGAAGGCCTCGCGGAGCGGCTGGAGACGGCGCACCGGCCAGAGCGCCACGAGCAGCGCCGTGGCCAGCAGGCCGCCCGCCGCGGCGATCTCCATGTGGACGAGCGGGCCGGTACTGGAAGGGGCAAAGTAAGTCAGGGTCACGGCGAGCACGGAGGGAACGCTGATCACCGGCCAGTAGGCTCCCGCCGCGGCGACCAGGCCGACCACGACGACCGCGAGCCAGGGCCACGGCTGGATGAGCTGTCCCAGGCCCGTCCCGAGCGTGACCATGAACGCGGTGAGGAGCAGCTTGCGTGCCCGCTCGCCGTACGGCAGGCCGGGAGCGTCGCCGAAGACGGTGAGGTAGCCTCCCAGGGCCATCACGGCACCCTCGCGGACATGACCGGTGACGACCCCGGCCACCAGGGGCAGGCAGATGCCCAGCGCGCACAGCAGGCCGTACCCCCACGCGGGATGGGCGGCGATCGCGAAGTCGCCGCGCAGCGCCCCGGCGATTCTCCGCATGCCGCCCCCCGAGATCGGCCCCCGCGGGAGGGCGTGGTGTCCCCACCCGCGGGCGCTCAGTGCTCCTTCGGACTCCAGCGCGCGACGGCCCGCCCGACGTCGAGGTCGGCCCACTCGGCGTCGGTCTCGATGACCGCGAACGCGCCCGGTGGGAAGCCCGGGTCGCCGTCCCTTGTGGTGAGGTGCTGGACCAGCTCGTGAACGCCGGGGTTGTGGCCGACCAGGATCAGCGTGCGGACCTCGGGATCGCTCTGCCGGACGAGCGTGAGCAACTCGTCGGCGTATGCCTCGTAGATGCCGGGCTCGAAGGTGATGTCCGCGCCCGGCAGGGCCAGCTCGGCGGTCTGCCTGGTGCGGGTCGACGGTGAGCAGAGCACCAGGTCGGGCCGGAGATCCATGCCCGTGAGCGTCTCGGCGACCCGGTGGGCGTCGCGGCGTCCACGGTCGGTGAGGGGACGCTCTCTGTCGGCGAGCCCCGGGATGTGCACTGCCTTCGCGTGCCTGAGGATGATCAGCGTGCGCGTTCCCATCTGGCTCACCTCGCCGCCCACATCGCGGCGCCCACGATCACCGCGAACACCACGGCCATCGCCAGCAGGATGAATACGAGCGTTCTGCCTCCAGAAGGCTGCTGTTCCATACGGGCAAGTTTCCCATCGGGGTGCTCCGCACACGCGAAAGGGGTGCACGACCCCGTGCACCCCTCGCGTCAAACCTTCCTCGGCCGCTCCCGGCCGTTCGCTCGACAGGCCCGGCTCCTCGCGTGACCGGGCCGATGCTGTCCGCCCAACCGAGCCGGCACCATCCACCCAACCGGGCCTGCACCGTTCGCCCAACCGGGCCTGAACCGTCCGCCCAACCAGGCCTGAACCGTCCGCCCAACCGGGCCGACACCGTCCGCGCGGCTGCGTCCTGAAGCCCGGATCCGGCCGTTGACCTGGCCGGATCCGGGCTCCTCACTCAGCTGACGACCGGCTCCCGCGCGCGGTCCACATGGTTCTCCTCGGTCGGGGAGATGCTCGCCGAGCGGCGCTTGGAGACCACCACCGCGCCGATGACGATGACCACCGCGACCACGGCGAGCCCGGCCCGCAGGACCGCGTTGTCGGCGTAGGTCACGACGGCCGGAGCGATCAGCAGCGCGACCAGGTTCATCACCTTGAGAAGCGGGTTGATCGCCGGTCCCGCGGTGTCCTTGAACGGGTCGCCGACGGTGTCGCCGATGATGGTGGCCTCGTGAGCGGACGAGCCCTTGCCGCCGTGGTGGCCATCCTCCACCAGTTTCTTGGCGTTGTCCCAGGCACCACCCGAGTTGGCCAGGAACACCGCCATCAGCGTGCCGCACGCGATGGCACCCGCCAGGAAGGCGCCGAGCGAGGCGTACCCGAGGGCGAAACCGACGGCGATCGGGGTGAGCACGGCCAGCAGGCCCGGGGTGGCCAGCTCCCGCAGCGAGTCGCGGGTGCAGATGTCCACGACCCTGCCGTAGTCGGGCAGCTCGGTACCCGCCATGATCCCCGGCTTGGTGCGGAACTGCTCGCGGACCTCAAAGACCACCCGTCCCGCGGCCCGGCCGACCGCCATGATGGCCAGGCCGGAGAACATGAACACCACCGCCGCGCCAATGACCAGCCCGACAAGCACGTTCGGGGAGTCGACGCTCAGGCTGAACTCGCTGAACGAGCCCAGCGCGGCCTTGACGCCGTCGGTCGCCCTGCTGAGCTGGGTCTCGATCGCGGTCCTGAACGCGCCGAACAGCGCCGTCGCGGCGAGTACAGCGGTCGCGATCGCGATGCCCTTGGTGATGGCCTTGGTGGTGTTGCCGACGGCGTCGAGCGACGTCAGCACCCTGGCCCCCTCGCCCTCGACGTCGCCGGACATCTCGGCGATGCCCTGGGCGTTGTCGGAGACCGGGCCGAAGGTGTCCATCGACACGATCACGCCGACCGTGGTCAGCAGGCCGGTGCCCGCCAGCGCCACGGCGAACAGGGCGATGGTGACGTTGCCGAAGCCGAGCAGGAACGCACCGTAGACGGCGGCGCCGATGACCAGCGCCGAGTAGACCGCCGACTCCAGGCCGACGCTGATGCCGGACAGGATGACGGTCGCGGGACCGGTGCGGGCGCTCTCGCCGATGTCCTTGACCGGACGCCGGTTGGTCTCGGTGAAGTAGCCGGTGAGGATCTGGATGGCGCTCGCCAGCACCAGGCCGATGAGCACCGCGCCGATGGCGATCAGCCGGGGGTCGGTGGTGACCTTGGCGATCTCCGAGTCGACCCCGGTCAGCTTGGAGAAGCTGTCGGGCAGGTAGAGGAAGGCGGCTCCGGCGACGAGGATCGCCGAAATGATCGCTGAGATGAAGAAGCCGCGGTTGATCGCCGCCATCCCGGACCGATCCCCGCTTCGCGGGGCGGTGGCGAAAATACCGATGATCGCCGTGATCACACCGACCATTGGCACGACCAACGGGAACACCAGGCCCTCGACGCCGAAGGCCACCTTGCCCAGGATGAGGCTGGCCACCAGCATGACCGCGTAGGACTCGAACAGGTCAGCCGCCATGCCCGCGCAGTCGCCGACGTTGTCGCCGACGTTGTCGGCGATGGTCGCGGCGTTGCGCGGGTCGTCCTCCGGGATGCCCTGCTCGACCTTGCCGACCAGGTCGGCTCCGACGTCGGC
The DNA here is from genome assembly GCF_040689595.1 of Streptosporangium sp. NPDC051023. NCBI lineage: Bacteria > Bacillati > Actinomycetota > Actinomycetes > Streptosporangiales > Streptosporangiaceae > Streptosporangium > Streptosporangium sp. NPDC051023. Next base: position 58,187 of record NZ_JBFBCE010000057.1, read on the forward strand.
CGCCTTGGTGAAGATGCCGCCGCCGACCCGCATGAACATGGCGAGCAGCGCGGCGCCGAAGCCGAAGCCCTCCAGCACGGCCGGAGCCTCACCGCCGTAGATGATCACGACGATGGCGGCGCCGAGCAGGCCAAGCCCGACGGTGATCATGCCGGCCACGCCACCGGTGCGGAAGGCGATCCGCATCGCCACCTTCTCGCCCGACTCACGGGCGGCGGCGGCGACGCGGACGTTCCCCCGAACCGCGAGCCACATGCCGATGAAACCGGTGAGCGCGGAGAACAGCGCACCGATCACGAAGAAAGCCGAGCGGCCGAGGGCCACACCGGTCGACTCGGCGGGGAGCAGGTAGAGCAGGAAAGGGATAAGGATCACGAACACCGCGAGCGTCCTGAACTGCCGCGTCAAGTACGCGGAAGCTCCTTCTTGTACGGCTCGCGCGATGTTCTGCATTCGCTCGGTGCCTTGACTGGCGGCAAGCACTTCCCTGACCAGCACGGCCGCGACGGCAAGTGCTATCAGGGCCACTACGGCCACCGCGATCACGATGTTGAAATGGGAACCGCTCAGGGAAACCGCTGGCTCTCTGGCAGCGGCGAGATCGAGCACAGACATCCGACTCTCCTCGGCAAGACGGGAACACGTCCTGCCCGGACTGCGCCGCGGTAGGTGATCGGCAAATGGAGCGGCACACGTCCGGGGTGGTTGGCAGTGCCGCTTCCGGTTGCGTCCGCAGACCTCCCGCGGAACCCAGCCCGCCTGCGGGCCGCTTCCGAAGGACAAACCTTGGCCGGTGCGGGGAGTCTACGCAGCGAGGACTCCGATATGAAGCCTCTGCGCGTGACCATTTAATGACAGGGCCAGTAATCCTTCTCGACTCCCTCGATTAAAGGGAGGAGCAAACCAGGGCGCGAGGTACCTTCACCAGGGTTTCCACCTGTTTCGGCCCGTACATATCAAAATTATGTTTGACCGAAACCACGGGCCAGTCCACGACCAGTGCCTCCAGGGTCATCTCCCTGCGCAGGTCGCGGTGGAACTGCGCCCAGCCCTCCGCGACCATGTCCGGGACGTGCAGATAGC
>NZ_JBFBCE010000058.1:0-58951 GCF_040689595.1 Streptosporangium sp. NPDC051023
ACCCGCCCCCCGCAGCGCGAACACCACAAACCAACACTCGCAGCGCGAACACCACAAACCAACACTCGCAGCGCGAACACCACAAACCAACACTCACAGCGCGAACACCACAAGCCACAAACCACCCCCCCAAAACCCACCACCCCAGAAAACACCCCTCAGCGAAGGTGGAAGACGCTCTTGTGACTCCTGAGACTGGGAGCGTGGACCATGGCCACGTAGGTTCCGGCCTTGGCGGCGACGCGTTCGGTCGCGCAGTCGCCGCCGGAGCGGTGGCGGTCCCACTCGACCTGCCTGACGTACGGGATGCCCCGGTCGAGCCTGCGGAAGTCCTCGCTCTCGCCACTGACACAGTCGGCGGACGACCACACGCGATCCGCACCCGAGGTGATGCGGACCTCGAGCGCCCGTGATCCGACATCGGCGGTGCACATCACCTTGCTGGTGTTCACCAGCGTGAGGACGAACCTGGGCCGGTTGTCCCCGGCGTAGACCTCTCCCTGCCCCTGCATGTCCAGCACGAGGTCGGACGGGTCACAGGCGTCACCGGGGCGCCTGGCCTTGGCGAGGGTCTTGGGCTTGGCGGAAACGGTGGGTTTGGCAGAGGGGGCGGGAGCCGACGTCGCAGGCGAGGGCGTGATCGTCACCGTGGGCAGGAGCGCCAAGATCGGATCCGGTGTCGGCGAGCTGCTCGCGGAGGCGTCCGTCCGGGACTCGCCGTCCGGCCCGCTCGCCGAGCAGGCCCACGCCACGAACGCGACCACCACGAGCACACCGACAAGCGCGGCCATCCGGCGCCGCCAGTAGACGTCCACCCCTATATCGCTACGGAAAGTGTCCGGATCCATACGCTCAGTATGATGATTCCCTATGGACCGTGAAGGGCGACCCGCCGCTGTCGGCCCCCCGTTTCGGCGGATGGAGCCGGACGAAGGCGGTAAACCACGCCCGTAGCGGCACTATCGTCGGAGGGTGCCCGAGTCGAACCGTCTGCTGGAGCCCATCCTCACCTGGTACTCCGGCAATGCCCGCGATCTTCCCTGGCGCGCCCAGGGTGCCTCCCCCTGGTCGATCCTGGTCAGCGAGATCATGCTGCAGCAGACTCCCGTGGTCCGGGTGCTCCCCATCTGGACGGAGTGGATGGAGCGCTGGCCGACGCCCGCTGCCCTCGCCAAGGAGCCCCCCGGCGAGGCCGTACGGCACTGGGGCCGCCTCGGCTATCCGCGTCGTGCCCTCAACCTGCACGCCTGCGCCCGGGCGATCACCGACAACCATGATGGAGAGGTCCCCTCCGACCATGCGACCCTGCTGACGCTGCCCGGCGTCGGCGAGTACACCGCGGCCGCGGTGGCCAGCTTCGCCTTCGGGGGTCGCCACGCCGTCCTGGACACCAACGTCCGCCGGGTCCTCGCGCGGGCCGTACAGGGCGAGGAGTATCCCCCCAAGGCCACCACGCCCGCGGAACGCAGGCTCGCCGCCTCGCTGCTGCCCGGTCCGCAGGAAGCTCCGGTCTGGGCCGTCGCGGTCATGGAACTGGGCGCCCTGGTCTGCACCGCCCGCGCCCCGCGCTGTGCCGACTGCCCGATCGTCGGCCTGTGCGCCTGGCGCCTCGCGGGCAAGCCGCCCTACGAGGGGCCCGCCCGCAAGGGCCAGACCTATGCGGGCACCGACCGCCAGTGCCGGGGCCGCCTGCTGGCCGTGCTGCGCCAGGCCCACGGTCCGGTTCCCAAGGACGCTCTCGACGTGGTCTGGGACGACGCCCCGCAACGGGAGCGCGCCCTCGACGGCCTGGTCGCCGACGGCCTGGCCGAGGTCCTTGACGACGGCACCTACCGGCTGCCCGGCGGCCCCGGGAGCGAGAGGCCTCGCCAGGAGACCCCAAGAACGGAAAGCACTGGGAAAGCGGCCTCAGGCGGCCAGGCGTAGGCCGAGAGCGGTGAGGTTCGTCCGGGCCCAGTCGAGCTCCTCCGCGAGCATGCTGACCAGGGCGCCCGGCCCCTTCGCCCGCACCGGAACCGCCAGGTCGTGGGTCTCGACCTCGATGTGGGCGGTGCCGTTCACCGCGCCGGAGAGCATCGCGGTGAGGGTGTCCTCGAGAATGGGGCGGGTGCTCGGAAGCTCCTGGCAGGCGTCGCCGAAGTGGTTGTGGACGTGGCCGAGCTTGACGACCGGGGCGCCCGCGGCGGCCAGGCCACGCAGGGCCGCTCCCGGCTCCTCCGCGCCACCCGCGAGGTGGCAGGCATCCAGGCAGACCCCAAGGTGCTCGGAGTCGATGTCGCAGACCCGCTCAAGCGCCTGCTTCGTGGTCTCCAGCACACAGCCCGGCCACGGCTCGAAGCCGACCCTGATCGTCTTGCCGGTGACGCTGTAGAGGCCGCGCAGCTCACGGGAGAGTCGCTCAAGCCGGTGGGTGGCGATGGCGTGCAGGTCGGCGGGCCAGTCGCGGCGCCAGCCGATGGGGATGGTCGAGATGCTGCCGAACTGGACGTCCTGCGGGAGCAGGAAGGCGAGAATCTTCGCCAGTGCCATCGTGTAGCGGTAGCGCTCCGGCTTGGCCCAGTCGGGTCCCGGGCTTTCCTGGTTACGGCCGCCGGTGCCGTTGAGGCTGACGACCTCGAGGCCGCGCTCCTCAAGGGAGCGCCGCAGGCGAACCAGTTCGATCCGGTCGGCGGTGAGGTGGTCGGCGACGCTCGGGGACAGCCAGAGGCCCACGCCCATCCGGGCCACGCCGAGGCGCTTGCGCACCGGGACCGCGTATCTCGTCAGGTGGGCGATCAGGTTCTCCAGGTCCTCAGCGGGATGGACGCCCGCGTTGTAGGACAGGTGAACGAGAGTCCCGTCCTGGTGTCGCAAACGCATCCGATGCCTCCAAGGCGTGTGGTGCTTTCGGGGAAGCGACCCTGATGCCCCGCACCGACGATCGTGGTGTCACGGATCGAGGGACGGCGGGCGCCTCCAGGCCGGGACTCGGCCTGGCTCGCCGAGCATCCCGCGCGGGCACCGTTCTCCGCGTCATTCGCGGAGCTGATTCGCCGGTACGCCGCACGGCTGACCTGGGACCGGCCTCGCCGCAAACGGCACAACATGTGGATCACTTGGTGGGCCCTGACCAGGCTCACTCTACAGAGTGTAGTACTACCCGCGGTGGCGGGATACCTCCTTGCATAACAAATGAGCAGACCCCGCCGTGATGTCTCACGACGGGGCCTGCTCCTACCGCTGACGTGCTCGGTTCCGGTTAGTTCTGGATCGGCTCCGCGATGGCGGCGGCCGAGTCCGGGACGCGGTCCGTGGGCGCGGCTTCTCCGACGAAGGTGAACTTCGCGTCGTCGCCCTCGCCCTCGATGCCGATCTTGACGATCTGGCCGGGCCGGAGCTCGCCGTACAGGATCTTCTCCGACAGCGTGTCCTCCAGCTCGCGCTGGATCGTACGGCGGAGCGGACGGGCACCCATCACCGGGTCGTAGCCACGGTCGGCCAGCAGCTGCTTGGCCTCCTGCGTGAGCTCCATCCCCATGTCGCGGTCCTTCAGGCGCAGCGCCACCTGGGCGAGCATCAGATCCACGATCTGGATGATCTCCTTCGGCGTCAGCTGGTGGAAGACCACGATGTCGTCGACACGGTTGAGGAACTCGGGCCGGAAGTGCTGCTTGAGCTCCTCCTGGACCTTTGCCTTCATCCGGTCGTAGTTCGACTCGGTGTCGTTGGACTTCGCGAAGCCGACCCCGATGCCCTTGGAGATGTCGCGGGTGCCGAGGTTGGTCGTCATGATGATGACGGTGTTCTTGAAGTCGACCACCCGTCCCTGGGCGTCGGTCAGGCGACCGTCCTCCAGGATCTGCAGCAGCGAGTTGAAGATGTCCGGGTGTGCCTTCTCGATCTCGTCGAAGAGGACCACGGAGAACGGCTTGCGCCGCACCTTCTCGGTGAGCTGGCCGCCCTCCTCGTATCCGACGTAGCCGGGAGGCGAGCCGAACAGCCTGGAGACGGTGTGCTTCTCCATGAACTCGGACATGTCCAGCATGATCAGCGCGTCCTCGTCCCCGAAAAGGAACTCGGCGAGCGCCTTGGACAGCTCGGTCTTACCGACACCGGACGGACCGGCGAAGATGAATGAGCCACCCGGGCGGCGCGGGTCCTTCAGACCGGCGCGGGTGCGGCGGATCGAGCGGGACAGACCCTTGATGGCGTCGTCCTGGCCGATGATCCGCTTGTGCAGCTCCTCCTCCATGCGGAGCAGTCGCTGGGACTCCTCCTCGGTGAGCTTGAAGACCGGGATGCCGGTCGCCGTCGCCAGGACCTCCGCGATGAGCTCCTCGGTGACCTCGGCCACGACGTCCATGTCGCCGGCCTTCCACTCCTTCTCACGGCGTTCCCGCTTGAGCTGGAGCTGCTTCTCCTGGTCACGCAGCGCGGCGGCCTTCTCGAAGTCCTGCGCGTCGATCGCGGACTCCTTGTCGCGCCGCACGTTGGCGATCTTCTCGTCGTACTCGCGCAGGTCCGGCGGCGCGGTCATGCGACGGATGCGCATGCGCGAGCCGGCCTCGTCGATGAGGTCGATCGCCTTGTCCGGCAGGAACCGGTCGCTGATGTAGCGGTCGGCGAGCTGCGCGGCGGCCACGAGGGCCCCGTCGGTGATGGAGACCCGGTGGTGCGCCTCGTAACGGTCACGCAGACCCTTGAGGATCTCGATCGTGTGGCTGAGGCTGGGCTCGGCCACCTGGATCGGCTGGAAGCGGCGCTCGAGCGCGGCGTCCTTCTCCAGGTGCTTGCGGTACTCGTCGAGCGTGGTCGCGCCGATGGTCTGCAGCTCACCACGGGCCAGCATCGGCTTGAGGATGCTGGCGGCGTCGATCGCGCCCTCGGCGGCGCCCGCGCCGACGAGCGTGTGCAACTCGTCGATGAACAGGATGATGTCGCCGCGAGTGCGGATCTCCTTGAGAACCTTCTTCAGGCGCTCCTCGAAGTCACCGCGGTAGCGCGAGCCCGCGACCAGCGCGCCCAGGTCCAGGGTGTAGAGCTGCTTGTCCTTGAGCGTCTCAGGGACCTCGCCCTTGACGATCTTCTGGGACAGGCCCTCGACGACGGCGGTCTTGCCGACGCCGGGCTCCCCGACCAGGACGGGGTTGTTCTTGGTCCTCCTGGAGAGGACCTGCATGACCCGCTCGATCTCTTTCTCCCGGCCGATGACCGGGTCGAGCTTGCCCTCACGGGCGGCCTGGGTCAGGTTCCGGCCGAACTGGTCCAGCACAAGGGAGGTCGACGGCGCGGCCTCCTGCGGGCCGCCCGAGGCGGCAGGCTCCTTGCCCTGGTAGCCGTGAAGCAACTGGATGACCTGTTGCCGGACGCGGTTGAGATCCGCGCCAAGCTTCACCAGCACCTGGGCGGCGACGCCCTCGCCCTCACGGATGAGGCCGAGCAGGATGTGCTCGGTGCCGATGTAGTTGTGCCCTAGTTGCAAGGCCTCGCGGAGCGACAGCTCAAGGACCTTCTTCGCGCGCGGGGTGAAAGGAATGTGCCCCGACGGCGCAGACTGTCCCTGGCCGATGATCTCCTCGACCTGCTGACGCACACCTTCAAGACTGATGCCGAGGCTCTCCAGAGCCTTGGCGGCAACGCCTTCACCTTCATGGATCAAGCCAAGAAGAATGTGCTCCGTACCGATGTAGTTGTGGTTGAGCATCCGGGCCTCTTCTTGGGCCAGGACGACAACCCGCCGTGCGCGGTCGGTGAACCTCTCGAACATCTCGTCGCTCCTCACAGAGCGGTCAGGCAGGTCCGGGATATCCGGGCCCTGTCATCCCGCATGGTAGCCCCGACCCGGCGACCGCTCTACGCAGAAGACGTTCCCCGAGAGCAGGGCGTTCACCCTCCATCCAACTACTTACGGGGGGTGCGATGTTCCCGATACGCCGCAAGCGAACGACGTTTATCGGCCGCTCAAACGCGTCATGCGGTCATGGCCGCCACCGGACCCCACCGTGGCCGCCATAACCGCATGATTCAACGATCTAGTGAGCCGCTTCGTACTGCTCGACGATCTTGGAGGCGATTCGACCGCGCTCGCTGACATTAAGGCCGTGGGACTTGGCCCACGCCCGGATGTCGGCGCTCTTCTCTCTCGTGAGTGCCCGGGCGCCACCTGCACGGCGGCGACGAGGGGCGAGCGCGCCGGAACGGCGGGCGCTCTGCACGAAAGCCGACAGGGAGTCGCGGAGCTTCTTCGCGTTTACGTCACTGAGGTCAATCTCATAGCTGGTGCCGTCAAGCGCGAAGGCGACAGTCTCATTGGCCTCGCCCCCATCGAGGTCGTCGATGAGAATCTCCTGGATCTGCTTGGCCATCTACGCAATCCTTTCGCGGAGTATTGTTTCATTCGCTAGCTAAACATATACCCGCAATCGAAGAGCGGCAATTCCAGGAGCCCGGCGATTCTTGCCGGACCCCGGAGGGAGTGGATCAGCTGTTCTGAGACTCAGCCGGATCCCTCCGTTTTGCCGGGCGGCGGCCTGCGGCTTCACTCCGAAGAAGCTTGACAACTCCGTAGATGAAGGCCCCGCCGACGACCACCGGGGGTATCAACGCGGACAATACGTCGTTCATTCGCCCTCGCTCCGCACCGTGGGTAACTTTCGGGGACCATGGAAATTTTGCCGACGACATCCCGGTCACGCTGGGGGGCACGCTCGATCAGTCCTGATCCGTCCACAGATGACCATAGCGTCACCTGCGAGCGGGGGGTGTCACTGGGGCAGCCAGGCTGGCCGCTCACTACCTTAATGCTTCTCTCCAGCTGTCTTACCGGTTGCACTCCGTAAAGCCGGAGGGAAAAAACCTGGCGGGTGAGCATGTGATGATCACTCCGCCGGAAAACCAATGTGGTCCCGGCGCGACGGCCGCGGGGTCACCCGGCTCCCTGCCATGAAACCCCTGGTGAGGAGTGCGACGAGGAGGGTCGAGCGCGCCTTCCACGGACCCGAAGATCGCAACCGGCGGGTTCACCGCCGGAATGCCCTCCGCGTGAAGAACATCCGGATAGATAGTTGTCCTCTTCATCCGGCGGGAGGTCGTGGTTCGACACCACCGGACAGAAGAAGACGGATCTTCCTTGTTTTCTTACCAAGAGTACGTCCTTGTCTGGCATCTAGGACATAGTCGTAGACCGTATAACCACCAAACAGGATCGGCTCTGGAACAACCACGGCAACGCCGCGGCACCCGCGGCGCGATCGGTAAGAAGGTCTTCACCCCCGGGAGGGAAGGTGAAGGGGAAGTCCGGCGGGACAATCCCTTGGAGGACACGAAGATGGCACCGTCCCGGACGCAGGTGTCCCTGTGCCGTCGTCCATTCGTCGTCGAGCGGTCCCCGAACTCCCCGCGACGGGCGTTCTCCCAATGAGGTCCCATAAGGCCGGTCGGGGCGGCCCCATAAGGCTGGGTGGACAGGTGTCCAAAGGCCCGGCACGCGTCGTTCATAGGACGGGGCCGCGAGCTCCTCACGAGGACGGCCCTGCCCCGACGTCTGCGATCCCCGGCGTTTGTCGCCACCGGGGGCGGGTGGACGGCCATAACGCTCCTCACGCCGCCACGAATGGGTTTGCGCTTCCATCGCGCCCGGGCGGGGCGTCGTTACCGGGCACGTTACCCGGCACGTTTCCGGGCACACACGCGAAAAGGGGGCCGGCGGTTCATCCCGCCGGCCCCCTTTTCGTACAACTACTTGGTCTTGACGACCACCGTCGTGGCGACCTTGTCGTGCAGGGTCTGCTGCAACGGCTTGTCCCAGAACTGCCAGAGCACGTTAACCAGCGAGAAGATGTTGAACACGATCCCGAGGATCGGGATGCCGCTCAGCGCGTAAGGGCCGTAGAGCACGCCCGCCCGCTTGACGGCCAGGTCGGAGGAGAGACCGCCCTGGAGCGTGCCCCCGATCCGCACGACCTTGATGCCCATGACCATCTTGCCGACGGTCTGGCCGTTCTGCTTCAGCATCAGGAACTCGTAGGCGATGTAGATCAGGCCCGCTACGAGGGTGGTCAGGAAGCCGGCCAGGAAGGCACCGGAGGGCGCAGTGATCGTCCCGGTCGTCGCGTCGAAGCCCCCCGCGGTGACCAGGACCGCCGCCAGCACAAAACTGATGATCACCGTCGGGATCGCCAGGATGATGCCGTCGATGATCCGGGCCACGAGACGCTGCCACCACTCCGCGAGCGGAGCGGGGGCACCGGGGGGTGTGACCCCCTGCGGTCCGTAACCCTGGTTGTAGGCGGGCGCCTGCTGCCCGTAGGAGGGCTGCTGGCCATAACCGGGCTGCTGACCGTAGTCAGGCTGCTGGCCGTACTCGGCCTGGCCGTAGGAGGGCTGCTGGCCATAACCGGGCTGGGCGGCCTGCTGACCGTAGTCAGGCTGCTGCCCGTAACCGGCCTGCTGGCCGTAGCCGGGCTGGGCGGCCTGCTGCCCGTAACCCTGCTGCTGGCCGTAACCGGGCTGAGCCGCCTGCTGACCGTAGTCAGCCTGCTGGCCGTAGCCGGGCTGCCCGTAGGAGCCCGTACCGCCCTGCTGGCCGTAGCCAGGCTGGGCGGCCTGCTGCCCGTAACCCTGCTGCTGGCCGTAACCGGGCTGAGCCGCCTGCTGACCGTAGTCAGCCTGCTGGCCGTAGCCGGGCTGCCCGTAGGAGCCCGTACCGCCCTGCTGGCCATAACCGGGCTGGGTCTGCCCGGGACCGGTGTTCGGCTGTGAGGCCTCCGATCGATATCCCACGACTGTCACATCGGGATCGAGTTCGCCAGGGGCTCGACCCGCATTCTGTCCGTATTGCGGATGCCCCGACGGTGTGCGGTCGCGGTCGGGATCATCCTGCGGATACGGTGGCTGTCCGGTGCTCACCGCGTCACCTCACTTCGACTGCGCATGTGGCACATGTCAGACTCACATGCTTGCTGGTGCACAACGTATCGACATAGGTATCAACAGTCACCTTTCCGATCAGTCAGCACCTACGTCAATTCAGTTGCCCCGCGGTGTCAGATGGAGCAGCATCCGGGTGTTTCCCAAGGTGTTGGGCTTGACGTGCTCCAGATCGAGGAACTCGGCGACGCCTTCGTCGTAGGAGGCGAGAAGTTCGGCATAGACCTCCGGCGAGACAGGCGTGCCCTGGATCTCCCTGAAGCCGTGCCGCGCGAAGAAATCGATCTCGAAAGTGAGGCAGAAGACCCTGCGCAGGCCGAGGTCTCCCGCGGTGCCGATGAGCGAGGAGACGATGCGGTGACCGATGCCCATCCCACGGCATCCGGGATCGACGGCGACCGTGCGGATCTCGGCGAGGTCCTCCCAGAGGACGTGCAGCGCCCCGCAGCCCACGACGAGCCCGTCCAGGTCGGCCACCCAGAACTCCTGGACGTCCTCGTAGAGGGTGACCGTGGCCTTCTCCAGCAGGCGGGGGCCCGCCCCTGCATAGGTGTCGACAAGCCGCCGGATGGCGCGCACGTCCGGGGTTCTGGCCCGGCGCACCATGATCTCCGCGGGGGCCGTCCCGGGCATCAACCCGCCCCGGGACCGCTTCTCCGCGTCCACGCCCTCGCCTCCGGCCCGCTCCGCGCCCCCGGCCTCGGAGGGGCCCGCCGGACGGGCCACGGCCTCGGGTACGGCCTGCGTCGGGGACTGCTGCGCAACCTGCTCCATGACTGATCAGAGTACGTCCTCGCCACCGTCTATTTACGGCTCGTCCTTAACTCGCCCCCCGGGCTCACCGGATGACCACCCGCGGCCCACCCGCACCCTGTGGATCGGTCCGACGGAGACCGCCGCGATCCGATCTTTCACAGAAGCGCAGACCTGCGGAGACCCTCGACATAAGCGCCCCGGAAAGGTTGAGGGCCAGCGTGGCACATATGTTGATCATGAAATTGTGTGACCTTCCCGTGACATTTCAGTTGTGAAAGCTCTACCGGCTTTGCAGTTCTGGTTGAGCATGAACCTCCAATTGCACTAATGTCCGTGCTCGATGTCAGCACCGTAAAGTGCTGAGCCGCCGAATCCCCGACACGGGGAACCGGGGACCCACCCTCCAGACGTCCCCCGGGGTGAATCCGAAGCGCCGCCGGCGCACTCGGTAGGGCTGCCTCCGGCCCGAACCCGTCAGCTAACCCGGTAGGCGGCCGAGAGAGGAGCCTGTTGGTGAAGCGCATGCGCAACCGTGGGAAAGAGCGCGCGGGCAAACACGCCCGCCATCGAGAACACGCGACGCGCGGGCTGTCGCGCAAGGCGGCGGTCATCGGACTGGCGTTCGCCTCCCTGGTTCTCGGCACTCCCCTGGTGGCCACCGCGGATCCGCAGCCCAGCCTTCAGCAACTCGCCAAACAGGCCGAGAAGCTGCACACCGAGATCGAGACGCTCAGCGAGCAGTACAACGGCGAGCAGGTCAAGCTCAAGCAGGCGCAGCGCGCCGCGGAGAGCGCGAAGAAGACCCTCTCCGTCAGCCAGTCCGAGCTGGCCGCACGGCGCACCAAGGCCACCCTCCTGGCGCAGAGCACCTACATGGCGGGCGGCCTGGCCTCCGCGCTCGCCTTCACGCAGTCGTCCAACCCCGACACCTTCCTCGACCAGGCGACCGCGAACTACGCGCTCCAGCAGCAGCAGGGCGAGGAGGTCGCCCAGGTCAGCAAGGCGATCGAGGCCGCGGAACGCGCGCAGGCCAGCGCCAAGGCCCGCACCGCCGAGGTCCAGGACCTCCTCAAGGAACTCGGCGACAAGCGCACCAAGATCGAACGCCTGGTGACCAAGGTCGAGAGCGACCTGTTCGGCGAGGTGCGGTCACGGGCCGAGCGCAACCGGAGCAGCCGGGTCAGAATCAACGTGCCGATCGTGGGCAGCGGCAAGGCGGCCGAGGCCGCCCGCTGGGCCCTCACCCAGCAGCTCAAGCCGTACAAGTGGGGCGCGGAGGGACCCAACACCTTCGACTGCTCCGGCCTGGTGATGTGGGCCTATCAGAAGGTCGGCATCAGCCTGCCGCACTACACCGGTGACCAGTGGACGGCGGGCACCCACGTCTCCAGGAGCGAGCTCCGCCCCGGAGACCTGGTCTTCTTCTACAGCGACCTGCACCACGTCGGGATCTACATCGGGGCGGGCCTCATGGTCCACGCGCCCCAGACCGGTGACGTCATCCACATCACCACGATCGATAACCGGCCCTTCGCGGGCGGCGTGCGCATCGCCGACTGAGACGGCCTCTGGCACGCCTCCGGCTGAGACAGGCCTCTGGCGCGCCACCGACGGATAGGACGTACACGCGCCACCGACGGATAGGACGTACAAGGGCAAAGCGCGGGCCAACGCGCCCGCCGGGCCGGAGCACGGCCCTGAAGCGCGATCAGAGGCCGCAGGAGGCCCGTACGGCGGCCGGGGGACCCCGCCACTCGAAAGGGGCTGAGAGGCCACACGAGGGCTTGAGGGGAGTCACCCGCCGCATCTCCCTCGTAGGCGGCCGCGGCGCGGGAAGTCCCAGCCTCTCGGGCGGGAAGCCCGGGACCGCCAGAGGGGAAGCCCAAGACCGCCGGGCGGGAAGCCCGGGACCGCCGGGCGGGCGTGACCTAGATCAGCCGTCTGCGGGCGGCCCAGGCCACGGCCTCGATCGCCGTGGCGACGCCGATGCGGTCGCAGATCCCGCGGAGCCTGCGCCGGACCGTCCGACCGCTGATGTCGAGACGACGTCCGACCCGGTCAACGGTGACGCCCTTGGCCAGCTCCGCCAGCAGCACAAGGTCCTCGTCGCTGAGGCCGATCTCGCCCACGACCAGGAGGCCGTCGCCGCGACGGGAATCCACTTCGGGATATGCCATCTGGAGTCGCTCCCCCCGCACCTGCTAAGTGAGGCGTGAGTCGTCTGGAATCAATGCCGCCCGTCAGGAACGGTAAACGGCTTGTTCAAAGGTCGTCAAGTTCCACTTCTTCATAGAGGTAGCAGACGCTGTTGACATAGCGGGCGCTACGTGAAGTACTCATGATATGTCGGTGCCTTTACGGTTAAGTCGTGGACAAGCCAAGGCTCGCACCCGCAGGCACCTGCTGGCCGCCGCGGCCCAGGTCTTCGCAGAACAAGGTTTCGCCGGGGCCTCCGTGGACGAGATCGCCTCCAGGGCCGGCCGCACCGTGGGCGCCCTCTACGCGAATTTTGCGGGAAAAGACGACCTCTTCCGCGCGCTCTTCGAGGAGCACCTCCCCCACCCCCTTGACGTGACGGGTGGAATCCCCTCGCAATGTGAGGACAGTGCCGCCTGGTTTGCGGCATTCGGCACATATATGGCGGAACTGGCCGATCAACACACGGTAACGAGCACGCTCGAAATGGAGTTTCTGCGCTACGCCCGCACCCGGCCCGAATTACTCGGCAGGCTCGCCGAGCGCTGGCGGGCCCCCCGTACGGCCGTCGCCCGCCTGCTGCCCCCGCACGACACGTCCCACGATGCCTCCCACACCACATCCCGCAACGCGTCCGCGGTCGCAACCGTGGTCATCGGCCTCTTCGAGGGGCTGGTGGTCCAGCGCCGCGCCGACCCGGGCGCGGTGCCGCCCGAACTGTTCGCCCAGGCGCTGCGCTGGCTGATGACCGGGCTCGAACACGAGTCCGACGGCGGCGCGCCGGGAGAGCGTTTTCCCGGGGAGGGCACGCGCGAGGGCCGTGAAGAACAGGCGTCCGGAAACCAGGCGTCCGGAAACCACACGGACGCCGATCGGACAACCGGAAACCACCAGGGCTCGATCCATCCGGCGGGGAAGGAGACGACGGGCGATCACCCGCAGGAACGCCGTACGGCCGCCGCCCACACCGCCAGGGCACGCACGGCCGGGAACGGGACACTCAGAGGGACGCACGAGCGGAACAGGCGCGGCCGGGACACACACGCCTAAAGCACGCCCCCTGGACACCACGTAGGACAGACACCACGCCCGCAGAACAAACACACCGTCCCAGGACACCACGGCCCCGCAGGACGAGCACGCCCCGGCCCAGGACACCACGCCCTCAGAGAGCCCGGGACACCACGCCCCTCAGGGACGTGGTGCCCGCGCTCCAGGCACGCCCGCCTGGTTCAGCTCGTGGGCTTGACCAGCGGGAACAGGATGGTCTCTCGGATGTTCTTACCGGTGAAGGCCATGATGAGGCGGTCCATACCGACCCCCACGCCACCGGTGGGCGGCATGGCGTACTCCAGGGCGGTGAGAAAGTCCTCGTCGAGCTGCATGGCCTCCGGGTCACCGCCCGCGGCGAGCAGGGACTGCTCGGTGAGGCGGCGGCGCTGCTCGATCGGGTCGCTCAGCTCCGAGTAGCCGGTGCCCAGCTCGGTGCCGAAGCCGATCAGGTCCCACTTCTCGGTGAGAAGCGGGTTGTCGCGGTGCGTCCTGGCCAGCGGGGAGGTCTCCAGCGGGTAGTCCATGACGAACGTGGGCTGGATGAGGGTGTGCTCGACGAGCGCCTCGAAGAGCTCCTGAACGAGCTTGCCCTGCCCCCACTTGGCGTCCCAGTGGACGTCGTGCGCGTCGGCCAGCTTGCGGACCTGCTCCAGCGGCGTCTCGGTGGTGACCTCCTCGCCCAGCGCCGCCGAGACCGACCCGTAGACGGTGATTCTCGGCCACTCCGGCAGGCCCAGGTCGATCTCCTGACCCTCGTAGGTCACCACGGAGTGACCGAGCGCGGCCACGACCGCGTTCTGGATCATCCGCTGGGTCAGGTCGGCGATGCCGTTGTAGTCGAGATAGGTGCCGTAGGCCTCCATCATCGTGAACTCGGGGTTGTGGGTGGCGTCCGCGCCCTCGTTGCGGAAGTTGCGGTTGATCTCGAAGACCTTCTCGATGCCACCGACCACGAGCCGCTTGAGGTACAGCTCAATCGCGATGCGGAGGTAGAGCTCCATGTCGTAGGCGTTGATGTGGGTCCTGAACGGCCGGGCCGCAGCGCCGCCGTGGATCGGCTGGAGCATCGGCGTCTCGACCTCGAGGTAGCCCTCGCCGTGCCAGAAATCACGGATCGCACGCACGACCGCGCTGCGGGTGTGGGCCATCTTCCGTGCCTCGTCGTTGACGACGAGGTCCAGGTAACGCTGACGGACCCGCGCCTCGGGGTCGGTGAGCCCGGCGTGCTTCTCCGGCAGCGGGCGCAGACACTTGGAGGTGATCGCCCAGCTGTCGGCCAGAATGGACAGCTCGCCCCTGCGGGAGGTGATGACCTCGCCCTCGATGCCGACGTGGTCGCCGAGGTCCACGTCACGCTTCCACGCGGCCAGGGACTCCTCTCCGACCCTGTCCAGGGAAATCATGACCTGGAGGTCGGCGGAACCGTCGCGGATCGTGGCGAAGCAGAGCTTGCCGCCGGTCCGCGACAGCATGACCCGACCGGTGACGCCCACTTTGTCGCCGGTCGCGGTGTCAGCGCCGAGATCGGCATATTTCTCGCGGATCTCGGCGTTGGTCGCGGTGCGCGGGAAGCTCACCGGGTAGGGGTCGACGCCCTCGGAGCGGAGGCGGTCGAGCTTCTCCCGGCGCACGCGCATCTGCTCCGGCAGATCCTCGGCGGGGTTCGTCACTTCATCGGTCACGGGAACAAGGTTACCGATGTCCGGCTACGGGGTGTTGCGGTTATAGATGAGCCTCAGGCCGATCAGCGTGAGCCACGGCTCGTGCACGTCGATAGAGCGCGCCTCGCTGACCACCAGGGGCGCCGCGCTGCCGGTCGCGACCACGGTGACGTCGTCGGGGTCGTCGGCCAGCTCGGCCGCCATCCGCTCGACGATCCCGTCGACCTGACCGGCGAAGCCGTAGATGATGCCCGCCTGGAGCGCCTCGACCGTGTTCTTGGCGATCACCGAGCGGGGCCGGATCAGCTCGACCTTGTGCAGCTGCGCCCCGGCTGCGGCCAGCGCGTCCACCGAGATCTCGATGCCGGGGGCCGTGACCGCACCGACGTACTCCCCCTTCGCCGAGACCGCGTCGAAGGAGGTCGCGGTGCCGAAGTCGACGATGATGCACGGCCCGCCGTACAGCTGGATGGCCGCGAGCGCGTTGACGATCCGGTCGCTGCCGACCTCCTTCGGGTTGTCCATCCTGACCGGCACCCCGGTGCGGATGCCGGGCTCGACGATCACCGCGGTGACGTCGCCGTAGTAACGGCGGCACATCTCACGCATCTCGTTGAGCACGGAGGGCACGGTCGAGCAGAGCACGATGCCGTCGACGTCGGTGCCCTTGAGCAGCGGCGACTGCCCGAGCAATCCCTGGAGCACGACCGCGATCTCGTCGGCCGTGCGCCGGGCGTCGGTCGCGATCCGCCAGTGCTCGATGACCTCCTCGCCCTCGAACAGGCCGAGAACGGTATGGGTGTTACCGACATCGATGGCGAGCAGCATCAATTCCCCCGAAGGTCCAAGGCGATGTCAAGGGCGGGCGCCGAATGGGTGAGCGCGCCCACCGCAAGATAGTCAACCCCTGTTTCGGCTACATCACGAGCCGATTCCAAGGTCAATCCGCCGCTGGATTCAAGCCGCGCCCTGCCGTCGACGAGCCGTACGGCCAGCGTGAGCTGCTCCACGGTGAAGTTGTCCAGCAGGATCTCCTCCGCCCCCTCGGCGAGCACCGGCTCGATCTGGTCGATCCGGTCGACCTCGACCTCGATGGGCAGACCGGGATACGCGTCCCGGACCGCCCGGAAGGCCTCGGCCACCCCACCCGCGGCCACCACGTGATTGTCCTTGATCAGCGCGGCGTCCGAAAGCGACATGCGGTGGTTGACCCCGCCGCCGCACCGCACCGCGTACTTCTCCAGCGCCCGCAGCCCGGGCAGCGTCTTGCGGCTGTCCCTGATCCGCGCCCCGGTGCCCTCGACGGCGCGGACCCAGCGGCTGGTCAGGGTGGCGACGCCGGACAGGTGGGTGAGCAGGTTGAGCGCCGTCCGCTCGGCGGTCAGCAGGTCGCGGGCCGGGCCGGTGACGGTCATCAGCACATCGCCCCGCGCGACACGCTCGCCGTCCTTCGCCCGGCGCTCCACCGTGAGACGGCCCTCGCTGACGTGGGCGAACACGCCCTCCGCAACGGCGAGCCCGGCGACCACGCCGTCCGCCCTCGCGACCACGTCCGCGGTCGCGGTCCGCCCCGCGGGAATGGTGGCGAGGCTGGTGACGTCGCCGAGCTCCTGGACGTCCTCGGCCATGGCGACCTCGAGGAGCGCCGCGACCTCGGCCGGGTCGAGGCCCGCCTCGATCAGGTCTGCCTCGACCTGCGGCGGCAGCGCGTCGGCGCCCCGCCCGTGCGGCACGTATGTCATGGTCGTTCCCTCTCCTGTCAGGGTCACGTCGAGGTGCCCCAGCCACCAGTCATCGTTTCGCTCGGGAAAGTCCTCGCGCCAGTGCGACCCGCGGGTCTCCTGCCGGTCGCGTGCGGCGGCGACCAGCGCGGACGCAACCGTCAGCAGGTTCGTGGTCTCCCAGGACTCCGTGCACGGCTCCACCGCGACCGGGGTCCACCGGACGTTCAGCAGGGCTTTGGCGACCTCGCCCAGGGACTCGGCGCTGCGCAGCACGCTCGCGCCCCTGCTCATGTGCCCCTGGATCCTGGGCCTGGCCCTGGGGTCGATCAGGCCCGACGGCCGGTCGTCGGCGACCGGCTCGCCGGGCGCCCGCCGTACGGTGGCGGAGGCCCGCGGCGTGGCGCCGGGGACGTCGCCGGCGGGCCGGGTCCCCCGCCCGGCGTGGATGTCGGCGGCGATCCGCTCCGCGAACACCAGGCCCTCGAGCAGCGAGTTGGAGGCCAGCCGGTTGGCGCCATGCACGCCGGTGCAGGCGACCTCGCCGCAGGCGTACAGTCCCGGCACGCTGGTACGGCCGTGCAGGTCGGTCCTGACGCCCCCGCTGGCGTGGTGGGCGGCCGGGGCGACGGGGATGGGCTCGCTGACCGGGTCGATCCCGTGCTCCAGGCAGGACGCGTAGATCGTCGGGAAGCGGGTGCGCCACTTCTCCTCGCCGAAGTGCCGGGCGTCGAGGTACATGTGCTCGGCGCCGGTCTCGAGCATCCGCCGCACGATCGCCTTGGCCACGACGTCGCGGGGCGCGAGGTCGGCCAGCTCGTGGACGTCCTTCATGAAGCGGACGCCCTCGGCGTCGACCAGCACGGCGCCCTCGCCCCTGACCGCCTCGGAGATCAGCGGCTGCTGGCCGGTCGAGCCCTCGCCGAGCCAGAGCACGGTCGGGTGGAACTGGACGAACTCCAGGTCCCTGACGACGGCGCCCGCCCGCAGCGCGAGCGCGACCCCGTCCCCGGTCGAGACGGCGGGGTTGGTGGTCGAGGCGTAGATCTGGCCCATGCCGCCGGTGGCAAGCACCACGGCACCGGCCCTGACCGCGCCGACCCCGTCACGCTCGCCTTCGCCCATGACGTGCAGGGTCACCCCCGCGGCCCGTCCCTCGGCGTCCTTGAGCAGGTCGAGCACGAGGGCGTGCTCGATCACCTGGATCGCCGACTTCCCGACGGCCTGGACGAGCGCCCGCTGCACCTCGGCCCCCGTGGCGTCGCCGCCCGCGTGCACGATGCGGTCGCGCCGGTGACCGCCCTCCCGGGTGAGCTGCAGCTCGCCTGAGTCGTCGGTGTCGAACCTGGCGCCGGTCGCGATCAGCTCGCGCAGCGCCCCCGGCCCCTCGGTGACCAGGACTCGGACCGCTTCCTCCTCGCAGATGCCCACGCCCGCGATGAGGGTGTCGGACAGGTGCTCGGCGGGGGTGTCCGCGGGGTCGAGCACGGCGGCGATGCCGCCCTGCGCCCAGCGCGTCGACCCGGACGAAAGCACGTCCTTGGTGACGACCAGAATCTTCGCACCGGGATCGAGGTCGGCGTACCGGAGCGCGAGAGTCAGACCCGCGACTCCAGAGCCGACCACGACGACATCGGCCTCGACCGTCCAGCCCGGAGGGGGCGCGGTCAACTTCTGGGGAATGGCCGGGATCGTCACTGCCGCCTCCTCAAGGGGATCGTTAGAGGCACTTCTATTTCGTCAATGTGACGATAACGCCCCCGCCGCAGCGACTGTTCCCCGGGGTCCCCATCACCCCCGTCCCCGCCCCCAACCTCACCGGAGCGCCCCCGCCCCCCTCGTCGGACCGCCCCCGACCTCACCGGATCGGCCCGAAGGAGACCACACCCTCGGAACGACCGGCCCCCTGGAACGACCGGCTCGCTGAGATCAGCCGGGAGCGCTGCCCGGACTCGGGACGCGTTCTCAGCGGCCGGACGGCTTCCCGGCCACTGGGCGGGCGATCCCGGCGATGAGCTCCAGCTGGTCGAGCTGGGTGTCGACGGACGGCGCCGCGATGCGGCAGACGAGGTGTTCAGCGCCCGCCGCCACGTAGCGGGCCAGCGTGGCGGTCACCCGCTCGACCGGCCCCACGATCGTCGCCTGGATCGTCCGCACCGTCTCGTACGGCAGGCCGTACGTGGCCCGGCAGTAGGCGTCGAACCGCCGTTCTCCCTCTTCCACATCGTCGATGATCAGTATCGTGACGAACAGTGCCGGGGTGACCGCGTCCACAGGGCGCCCCGCCGTCGTCTCGGCGCGCCGTACCGTCGCGAGGCCCGCCCGGTAGTCGGCGGGATCGGGCGGGTAGGGCAGCCACCCGTCGTAGAGCCGTCCGGCGCGCTCCAGCGCCGACGGGCTCGCTCCGCCCAGCCAGATCGGCGGCCCGCCGGACCGGTAAGGGGGCGTGGACTCGGGCAGCTCGTCAAAGCGCAGCACCTTGCCGTGGAAGGCCCGCTCACCTGCCCACAGCGCCCGCCACAGGGCCACCGTGTCGTCCAGCCGTCCGAAGCGGCGCTCCCAGGGCACCTCCGACACCGCGTACTCGATCTCCGAGCGGCCGGGGAAGCCCGCGCCCACCGCGACGACCAGCCGCCCGGCGGACAGGTGGTCGATGGAGGCGAGTTCCTGCGCGGTCGTGACCGGACGGCGGAAGGCGGGCAGCAGCGTCGACGTGCCGAGTGTGACGCGCTCGGTCGCCGGTGCGAGGGCGGCGAGCATGGCCAGCGGTTCGACGCGCGGGCCGAGCAGGGTGTCGTTGGCCCACAGCGAGTCGTAGCCGAGCCGTTCGGCGCGGACGCCGAAGTCGACCAGCCGCCGTGCGTCGTCCCACTGGCCGTGGTTGGTGGGGAGCAGAACCCCCAGTCGCGTGTTCATGGGACGGATCGTGTGCCGTTCCGGGAATGACGACAATTCCCTCGAAGGAATGGACAGGTCCGGCACACTGGGCGGGTGGACTTCTCCCATGTGCTGCGCTCGGCCCGGCGGCGCCACCGTCTCAGCCAGCTCGACCTCGCCCTGCGCGCGGGCACGACACAACGCCATCTCAGCTTCATGGAGAGCGGCCGCTCCCTGCCCGGCCGGTCCATGGTGGTACGGCTCAGCGAGTCGTTGGAGCTGCCGCTGAGGGAGCGCAACGAACTCCTGCTCTCAGCCGGTTACGCCCCTGTCTACCCGCAGACCCCGCTGGACGACCCCGCGCTGGAGCACGTGCGCACCGCGCTGCGGCACGTCCTGACCGGGCACCTGCCCTATCCCGCGGTCGTCGTGGACGCGCGGCACGAGCTGGTGCTCGCCAACGACGGGTTCGGCCTGCTCACCGAGGGCGTCGCGGAGCACCTGCTGCGGCCGCCGGTCAACGTGCTGCGCCTCTCCCTCCACCCGGAGGGGCTGGCGTCGCGGATCGTCAACCTGGAACAGTGGGCGCAGCACATCCTCGACCGCATCCCCCGGGACGATCTGTACGAGGAGCTGTCCGGCTACGTACCGCACGCCGCGCCGGGCCCCGACCACGTGGGGTTCGCCGTCCCCGTACGGCTGCGCTCGGCGCGCGGCGAGCTGCGGCTGACGACCACGATCACGACGTTCGCGACCGCGCTCGACGTGACCGTGGCGGAACTGAGGCTGGAGGCGTTCCTGCCCGCCGACGCGGCCACGGCGGCGCTGCTGGCCGGGTGAACCCGCTGACCGGGTGAGCCGCGGGCGCCGGGGGAGCTGCGGGCGCCGGGGGAGCTGCGGCGGCCGCGTCAGGACCCGGGGAACATGTAGTCGGCGGTGACACGGCCGTCCTCGCCGAGCATGAGCACCTCCAGGCCGCTACCCACCACGTCGTCGCCCCCGACGGGCACCATCTCCCAGGTGAATCTGACGACGTCGTGCAGACGGAGGGCGTCGCCGCGGGGCCGGAAGAAGAACTCCCCGGGGGCGACGAACCTCTCGTAGGAGCGCACCACCCGCACTTCGATCTCGTCGTGCCCGCGAGCCTCAAGGGTGACGGAGTCGAAGCCCAGCCCCGCGGCGATCTCCCGGATCTCCTGGGGCGGCTGGAGGACGTAGATCCCGTCCCCGGCCCACACCTCCTCGATCGCCTTTCGGCGCAGCCCGGCGTCCGGCTCGTTCCAGAGCGCGACGTAGCGGTCGGCCAGTTCCCGTGCGTGGATATCGGTCACCGTTTCTCCTCGGTCAGTGGGTCCGTGTGTCCACTCACCCTGCGAGAAGGGGCCTCCACCCGACAATTCCCCGGAGGGAATGGCCGGTGGCCCGCTAACGGGGGTCGTGCGCGGCCCTGTGCAGGCCGTCCCGGTGGAGGACGTCCTGGAGCTCCTCGTGGAGTTCGTCGCCACGCAGGAGGCCGGGGGGCGCGGCGGCCGGGTCGTGGCCGAGGTCGACGATCCGGTTGTCGCGGTCGACGTGCACCACCCGGGGCTTGAAGGTCCGGGCCTCGGCGTCGTCGAGCTGGCCGTACGCGATGATGATCACCAGGTCACCCGGCTGGACGAGCCGGGCGGCGGCGCCGTTGATGCCGATGACGCCCGAGCCCCGGGGACCGGCGATCGTGTAGGTCACCAGCCTGGCGCCGTTGTCGATGTCCACCACGTGGACCTGCTCTCCTGGGAGCAGGTCCGCCGCGTCCAGCAGGTCCTCGTCGATGGTCAGCGATCCCACGTAGTGCAGGTCGGCCTGGGTGACGGTGGCACGATGGATCTTGGACGTGAACATGGTGCGGAGCATGCGTCGATCACCTCTCGCTCGGTCGCGCCGCCTGGTGACGTGCGCGCCTGCGCGGAATATATCCGACGCCCCGGAGATGCTCACAGCGGCCGTCTCACCCCACCGGGTGCTCGGTCAGGGAGCGCCGATGAAATGCCGCACCAGCGACTGGAGAGCCCGGCGGCCACTGGCTACGCCAAGCGGATGAGCGGTCGTAGGGCACGCGGCACCACGCACCTGACCGGCACCGGAACCGGCAGGGAAGCCACTTGACATGTCCCGGATGCCGGGAAGCCGCTTGACATGCGCAGAGGCTTGACATGCGCGTAGGGAGGAATGCTCCCATCATGTCAAGCGTCGGTGGCATGGCGACGTTCCCTGTCCGGTTCGTTCGGCGGATGACAGGGCGAGTGCGGTGGCTGGCTGAGCGCACACCGCCGCAGCGGGAGCGCTATGTCGACCTGCTGCGCGCCGTGGCGATCACGGCGGTCGTCGTCGGCCACTGGCTGGCGATCTACGTGACCCATGACAACGGTGGTTTTCATGGTGGGAGCGTCCTGCAGATCCTCCCGTGGACCCGTGCGCTGACGTGGCCGTTCCAGGTGATGCCCCTGTTCTTCCTGGTCGGAGGCTTCGCGAACGCCACATCCCTCACCTCCCATCTCGGTCGGGGTGGCAATGCCACGGGCTGGGTGCTGGAGCGGACGGCTCGGCTCCTGCGCCCGACGACGGTGCTGCTGGGGGGCCTGGCGGTGGGGGCCCTGGCCGCCCGGCTTCTGGGAGCCGAGCCCGCTCTGATCGGCGCGGCGGTCTGGCTCGCCTCGGTCCCGCTGTGGTTCCTCGTCGCCTACATCGCCGTGGTGGCCCTCACCCCGCTGACGCACGCGTTACACCGGCGTGCCGGGCTGGCCGTGCCGATCGTCCTGGCGGTCCTGGTCGGTGCGGGAGATCTGGCCCGTCTGGTACTCGCCGTTCCCCGTGGGAGCCAGGCGAACTTCCTGCTCGCCTGGCTGGCCGTATACCAGCTCGGCTTCGCCTGGCAGGACGGACGCCTGCCGCCGCGGCGAAGGGTGGCCGTGTCGATGACGGCGGGCGGGTTCGTCGCCCTCGTGCTGCTTACGGTGGTCGGCCCCTACCCGGTCAGCATGGTGGCGTTCGGGGGAGAGCAGGTGCAGAACACCTCCCCGCCCACGCTGGCCCTCCTGGCCCTGGCCGTCACGCAGACGGGGATCGCCCTGTGGATGCGTGAGGCGGGGAACCGGTGGCTGCGGCGACCTGGCCCGTGGGGCGTCGTGGTCGCGGTCAACCTGGTGATCATGTCGCTCTTCCTCTGGCACATGGTCGCCGTCGTGATCGGCGTCCTGCTGCTCCAGGGAACGGGGGTGATGCCCGATGCCGTCCCCGGATCGGTGTCGTGGCTGCTTCTCCGCATTCCCTGGCTCGCCTGCCTGGCGTTGATCCTCGCCCTTCTCCTCGCGGTGTTCGCCCGCTTCGAGCAACGTACGGGGCCACGGACCGATCTTGTGGGTACGGTGACCGGCGTGTGGCCAACCGCGCTGACGATCATCGGGATCGGAGCCGTGCTCGCCGGCCTTCTGGCCCTCTCGCTGGCCGGTATGGACTACCACGGCCCCGTGGGACTGCCCGTGAGCGTGCTGATCGCCTACTTCGGCGGGATCGCCGTCCTGGGGTTCGTCCGGCGCCGGCATTCGCCTCCGGCGCCGAAGTGAGACAGGTCGCCCTCCCCCACCTCGGGACCCGCCCGGTTCGCCTGGGCAGGGCCTCCGACGCGGGTTGCTAGAGGCTGATCGTCACGTTGTCGATCAGCCTGGTCGAGCCGACCCTGGCGGCGACGGCCAGGATCGCCTCACCCTCGTAGTCCTCCCCGGCCTCGGTGAAGGTCGCCGGGTCCACCAGCACCAGGTAGTCGAGCGAGATCCCGGACTCGCCCTCCAGTACGGCGCGCGCCGCCCCGAGGATCTCCTTGGGCGCCCGCCGCTCGGCCCCCGCGAACAGGGCCCGAGACAGGGCGAGTGCCGTGTGGCGCTCGTGCGGGGACAGGTAACGGTTCCTGCTGGACAGCGCCAGGCCGTCCGCCTCGCGGGCCGTGGGCGCCCCCACGATGGAGATGGGCAGGTTGAGGTCGGTGACCATCCGGCGGATCATCGCCAGTTGCTGGGCGTCCTTGCGTCCGAACACCGCCACGTCGGGCTGGACCAGGTTGAACAGCTTGAGCACCACGGTCAGCACACCGTCGAAGTGACCGGGCCTGAACGCCCCCTCGACGACCGTGCCCATCTTCCCCGCCGAAACCGAGACCTGCCTGTCCTGCGCGTACATGTCCTCGGCGGAGGGGGCGAAGACGATGCTCACGCCCTCGTCGGCGCAGGCCTCCAGGTCGACGTCGAACGTCCGGGGGTAGCGGGAGAAGTCCTCGTTCGGCCCGAACTGCAGGGGGTTGACGAAGATGCTCACCGCCACGTGGTCGGCTCGCTCGCGGGCGAGACGCATGAGCGAGCGGTGCCCCTTGTGCAGCGCGCCCATGGTCGGCACCAGCGCCAGCGTCCCCTCGCCGGAGGCCGCGCCGATCCCCAGGGTCCGCTTCGCCTTGAGCAGCCCGGCGCGGTCACCGGCCACGATCACGTCCATATGTTCCCTCCCAGGGCGTCGAGGAGGCGCTCGGCGGCCTCGGGCTTGAGCAGCCCGGCGGCCAGCGCCCGGTCCGCCGTGAGCCTAGCGAGGGCGACGTAGGCGTCCGCCGCCTCGGGGGCCGCAAGGATCAGCGCGTCCACGTGCTTGCGGACCGTCCCGGCGTCGCCGCGCACCACGGGACCGGTCAGCCCGGCGATGCCGAGGCGCAGCACGTTCTCCAGCGCCGCGCCGAGCAGCGGGCCGAGCATCCTGCCCGGCTGCTCGACGCCGATCCTCTCCAGCAGCTCGGAGGACTCCGCGACGAGCGTCACCATGTGGTTCGCCGCGCCCGCGAGGGCGGCGTGGTAGAGCGGTCTATCGGCGTCCTCGATCCAGACCGGCTCGCCTTCCATCTCGATGACCAGTGCCTCCGCCACGGGGCGGAGCGGGTCGGGGGCGGTCACGCCGTAGGAGATGCCGGTGAGGCGGCGCAGGTCGTCGTCCTTGCCGGTGAAGGTCATCACCGGGTGGAGCGCCAGTGGCAGCGCTCCCGCCCTGACCGCCGAGTTCAGCACGGCCAGGCCGTACGCGCCACTGGTGTGCGCGACCAGTTTGCCCCGGAGTTCGGCACCGGTGCCGACCAGACCGGAGACCAGATCGGGCAACACGTCGTCCGGGACCGTCATGAGGATGAGGTCCGACTTGGCCACCACATCCTCAGGGCGGGTCGGTGTTACGCCGAGCCGCTCGACGGCCCGTTCCCGGGAGGAGTCAGAGACTCCGCTGGCGGCGACGACCCGGTGGCCGACCCGCGCCAGCGCGGCGCCGAGCGCCGAGCCGACCCGGCCTGCTCCAACCACTCCGACGGCCAGCCGCGCCGGGCGATCGACTGCGTCCATGACGTCCCGTCCTTTGACCAGATGGGGGCTCCGTGCCCAGTTGACCAGCGTAACGGGCGTGGCCCTCCGGGCTGTGTGAAGGCACGTGTCCGAAAGCGGCGGTCTCCCTCACCCGTCTTCTCCCTGCGGATTCCCTGGCAGAGGGCATGATCCCCTCGACGGGTGCCCCGGCGCCTCCATCGTGGCCCGTCCCCACGCGATCACCCGTGACCTGTACTGTCAGTGGACGTGTGGCTCACCTGGCGCGCCGCGACGGAGCAGGCGCTCTACGGCGAGAACGGCTTCTACCTGCGCGAACGCCCCTCAGCTCACTTCAGGACCTCGGTTGGCGCCTCGGCCGTCCTGGCCGGGGCCGTGCTGCGTGAGCTGATCGCCGTCGACGCGGAGCTGCGCGGGCGGGACGGGGCCGCCCCACAGGACGCCCCGCGAAACACCGGACCGGGCGAACGTCCCGGACTCGGCCCGGCGGACGCGGGGCAGGGGGAACCGCCCATGCTCGACCTGGTCGACGTCGGCGCGGGCGAGGGTGCCCTGGCGGCCGACGTGCTCGCCGTTGCGCCGCCCTGGCTCCGTTCCCGGCTCAGGGTGACCTGCGTCGACCTGGCTCCCAGACCGGCAGGCCTGCCGGAGGAGATCGCCTGGGCCGTGACCGTGCCCGAGGGGACCTGGGGCCTGGTGATCGCCAACGAGTGGCTGGACAACGTCCCCGTCGACGTCGTCGAGCAGACGCACGACGGCCCTCGCCTCGTCATGGTCGACCCCTCCGACGGCGCGGAACGGCTCGGTGACAGGCCGCAGGAGGCCGATCTGGCCTGGCTTGACCGCTGGTGGCCGATGCGCGAGATGGGCGAGCGGGCCGAGATCGGCAGGCCCCGCGACGAGGCGTGGGTCTCGGTGATCGTACGGCTGGCACGCGGCCGGGCGATCGCGATCGACTATGCCCACCGCCTGGGCGCCCGCCCGCCGTTCGGCACACTGGCCGGTTACCGCGACGGAGGCCTCGTCGCACCCGTGCCCGACGGGTCGTGCGACATCACCGCTCATGTCGCCCTGGATGCCTGCGCGGCTGCGGGAGAGCGGGCGGGAGCGGCCACGACGGCCCTGACCACCCAGCGGGAGGCGCTGCGCGCCCTCGGCGTCACCGGCGCCCGCCCGCCCCTCGACCTCGCGGGCAGCAACCCGGGAGGCTACCTGCGCGCCCTGGCGCGGGCCTCGCAGGAGGCGGAACTGATCGCCCCCGGGGGCCTCGGCGACTTCGGCTGGCTGTCCCAGACCCGGGCCTAGAAGAACCTCGTACGGAGAGACGCTTCCGCGAGCGTGGTGTTCCTCGGTCAGGACCGACAGGCCCCGGGTGAGGCTCGCCCCGGCCAAGGAGGGGCAGGGCTCGCCTGACGACGCCCGACCGTCCGGGAGCCCTGCCCTGCCTGCCCCGCCCTGGCTTGGCCTGGCCTGGCCTGGCTTGGCTTGGCCAAGGCAGGGCCCGGGTTCACGCCTTGGCCGTGGTTCGCGGCAGCAGCTGGACGAGTCCGGCGATGGCCAGGGTGATGACGATCAGGTAGATCAGCCCGTGCCTGAACGCGTCCGCCACCCCGCCGGACAGGTTGCCGTAGAACACGATGCCCACGATGGCGACCCCGAGCGCGCCGCCGACCTGCTGGGTCGTGGTGAGCGCGCCCGCAGCGGCCCCGGTGTGGTGCGGGGCGACCCTGGCCAGGACCGTCCCCATGATCGGTGCGAGCGCCAGTCCCATGCCGATCCCGTCGACGACGAGCACCGGCACCAGCCATCCGATCGGCACGTCCCAGGTGACCGCGACGAGGAGTACGGCCAGGCCGAAGGCCCTGGTGAGACCGCCGACGGCGATGACCTGGCGGCCGAAGCGCGCCACGAGCCTTGAGGCGAGCAGTGAGGCCGCCAGATAGCCCGCGCCGATCGGCGTGAAGATCAGGCCCGCCTGGAGGGCGTCCAGGCCCCTGCCCTGCTGGGTGTAGAGGGCGAAGATCAGGAAGTAGGCGGCCATGCCCATCGTGAAGGCGAGGTTGGTGAGCAGTCCGGCGGTGAAGGCCCGCTCACGGAACAGGGCGAGGTCGAGCAGGGGCGACTCGTGCCCGCGCCTGCCGTACGCGAGGAAGAGCGCGGCGGCGAAGGCGAACGACAGCCAGGTCCACAACGGCCAGCCCTGCTCGCGGCCCTCGATCAGCGGCAGCAGAGTCGCCACCAGGGCGAGCGTGACCAGGGCGGCGCCGCCGAGGTCGAGCCGTACGGCACCGGCGGCGCGGCTCTCCGGCACCGCCCGCCACGTCATGAACAGGGCAGCGGCGCCGATCGGCACGTTGATCAGGAAGCAGGCCCGCCAGCCCAGCCCGAACAGGTCAGCCTGAATGAGGACGCCACCGATCAGCTGACCGAACACCGCGGCCATGCCCATGGTCAGCGCGTAGGCGTTGATGGCCTTCGCCTGGGCGGGGCCGCTGTAGGCGGTGCGAATGACGGCCAGCACCTGCGGGGAGAGCACGGCGGCCGCCGCTCCCTGGGCGACGCGCGCGGTGACCAGCGTGGCGGCGTCCGGGGCCAGGCCGCACGCGATCGAGGCGAGCGTGAACAGGGCCAGGCCGAGGGCGAACATGCGGCGACGGCCGAAGACGTCGCCGAGCCGTCCGCCGAGGACGAGGCCCGAGCCGTACGCCAGGCCGTATCCGGCGACCACCCACTCGATGGCGGCGGAGCCCGCGTGCAGGTCGCGCTGGGTGGTGGGGATCGCCACGTTGACGATGAAGAAGTCGAGGATCGTGATGAAAACGCCGGTCAGCACGGTGGGCAGGGTCCCCCGGCGGGGCGCGGGGGGCGACATGGGGGGCGCGGGGGGCGACATGGGGGGCAGGGGGCCCAGGCGGGGCATGGCCACTCCGGTGGATAGAACGATCGGTATACGCGAGGGTTATTAGATAGAACGGTTGATCTACTGTCAACCCCGTGCCAGAATCGAACTCATGACGACGAGACCGGGACCCCGCGAGCGGCTGCTCGACGCAGCTCGCGACCTCACGTACACCCAGGGTGTGCACGTCGGCGTCGACGCGATCCTCAAGCAGGCCGACGTCGCCAGACGCTCGCTCTACCAGCACTTCGGCGGCAAGGATGGCCTGGTCGCCGAGGTGCTGCGCACCACCGCCCGCGAGGAGCGCTACCGCCGGGTCATGGACGGGGCCGGCGATGACCCACGCGAACGCGTGCTCGCCATCTTCGACGAGCTGGAGAGGGTCACCACCCGGCCGTCATTCCATGGCTGCCGCTACACCGCGGCCGAACTCACCCTCACCGACCCCGCCCACCCCGCCCACGCGGAGATCCGCACCTACAAGGACGGCCTTCACCGACTCTTCGCCGACGAGCTGACCCGCAACGGGCATCCGGACCCGAGCCTCGGCGCCGACCAGCTTCTCGTGCTCGTCGACGGAACGCTCGCCCACGCCGTCACCCGCCCGGACGCCCACCCGGCCCTGGCCGCGCGGGCGATGGCCGAGCTCATCCTCGACCGCCGCCCCGGCTGACCGGCGGCAGGATGCCGCCCCCGAAGCGGACGGCCGTTCAGCCCGCCCCTCCTCGCCCGTCGGCCGGCAGGTTTTCATTCGCGACCGCCGGATTCCGGTCTTCCAGAAACCTGCCACGCTTTTAATCCAGCAGATTCTCCCCCAAATCGCACACAGCGTGTAAAACTAAAGATCGAAAAAGCGACGCATCGGCGGCCGGACCGATGCGCGCCCCCGCCCGCCTCCGGGAAACACCGGCTCCCACGCCTCCGGCGCCCATCCTTCAGCTGTCTCAATGCGACAAGTCATGCGAAAGATGAGGAAAAGCGTCCATGCCAGAATCATTACGGCGACGCACCGTACGGACCGTACGCGCGGTGAGCGCGGCCATCGCCGCTCCGCCCTGGATGCCCCCCGGGCACTTCTACTCGCCGCTCACCGCCGCGACCGATGTGAAACGGGCCCTTGACTGGAAGCGGACCCCGGGCAGGGATCGCGTCCCGGGCGTCGACCTCCGCGAGGCGGAGCAGCTCGCGCTCGCCATCGACCTGGCGGAGGAGCTCGACAAGCCGCTCGCAGGGCCGAGGTATCCATCCGGCCACACCCAGTGGTTCTGCGCCGCTGACGCGGCGGTCTACCGGTCGATGCTCTGGCGGCACAAGCCGAGACGGGTGATGGAGATCGGCTCGGGCTTCTCGACCGCGGTCGCGCTGGACACCCTCGACCGTTCCGTCGAGCTGACCTGCGTCGAGCCCTACCCCGACCGCATGCTGAGCCTGCTGCGGCCGGAGGACTCCGACCGGCTGACCCTGCTGCGCTCCCCGGTGCAGGACGTGCCGCTCGAGGCCTACGCCAGGCTGGAGGCGGGCGACGTGCTGTTCATCGACTCGACCCACGTCGCCAAGGCCGGATCCGACGTGATCTGGCTGTTTCTCCAGGTGCTCCCCCGGCTCGCACCCGGAGTGATCGTCCACATCCACGACATCTTCTGGCCGTTCGACTATCCCGACGAGTGGCTGCGCGAGGGCCGCGACTGGACCGAGGCCTACTTCCTGCACGCCTTCCTCGCCGGTAACTCCGGCTACGAGATCCTGCTGTTCTCCTCCTGGCTCTGGCAGGAGCACCCGGAACTCGTCCCCGCGCCGCTCGCCACGGACGCCCCCGGCTCCATCTGGCTGCGCAGAGCCGGCTGACGCCGACGCCGCCCATGATCACAGCCGCCCATCATCCACCGGTGGCCGGTCATAACACAGAGGAAAACACTTACCTTTATCTCCAAAAATAGCTAATCCTTACTTAAACCCCCATTTACTGCCCATTTGGCCTTTATTAGCGCCACCGTCACCCCCGCCGGCAAGGCTCATTCCCGCTCGGTTGTGAACCATAATGGGTCGGCCTGTGGGCCGGTGGCAGCGCGGTGGGCTCCGACTACTGCACCAGGAACGGCTGCAGCAACGCCCTGCGGCCCGACTCCGGCGCACGGCGGCGAAAGGACGCGGCCAACCGGTAGGAGCGGTCCGGGATCGGCGACGGCGCCCTCCTCAGATCCGCACCTCAAGGGACGTCAGGCCGCGGATGACGTAGCCCGGTTTCCACGAGGGCTCGGTGACGAGCTCCATCTTGGGGGCCCTGCGCAGGAGGGCGCCGAAGGACTCGACCAGTTCGATCCTGGCCAGCGGGGCGCCCAGGCAGAAGTGAATTCCCGCGCCGAAGGAGATGTGCGGGTTGTCGGCCCGGCCGACGTCGAGGCGGTCGGGGTCCGCGAACACCTCGGGATCCCGGTTGGCCGAGCCGAACAGCAGCGCCACCTCGGCGCCTCGTGGGATGTCGACCCCGCCGACCGAGATGTCCTCGAGCACCCAGCGCTCGAACATCTGCAGCGGGGTGTCCCAGCGCATCAGCTCCTCGACCGCCGTGGGCAGCAGACCGTGGTCGGCACGGAGCCGTTCCAGCTCGGCCGGGTTACGGAACAGCGACCACCAGCCGTTGCCGGTGACGTTGACGGTCGCCTCGTGTCCCGCGTTGAGCAGCAGCACACAGGTGCCGACCAGTTCCTCCTCGGTGAGTCTGTCCCCCTCGTCCGCCACCTGGACCAGCGCGCTGATCAGGTCGTCGCCGGGGTCCGCCCTGCGGGCGCGGGCCAGCCCGGCGAGGTAGTCGGAGAACTCCTCGGCGGCGCGCACCGCGGTGCGCTGAGTCTCGATCGACGGGTTGAGCTCGAACATCCCGCAGATGTCGGCCGACCAGGGACGCAGCAGGCGGCGGTCCTCCTCCGGCACACCGAGCATCTCGGCGATCACGGTCACCGGCAGCGGCTCGGCCACCTCGGCGACGAGGTCCCCGCCGCCGCGCTCGACAAAGGCGTCCACCAGCTCACCGGCCATCGCGGCGACCCTGGGACGCAGCGCCTCGACCATGCGCGGGGTGAACGCCTTGGAGACCAGGCGCCGCAGCCGGGTGTGGACCGGTGGCTCGACGTCCAGCATCCCGGCCCTGATCACCCGCCAGAACGGTTCCAGCAGCTCGGGGTCGTCCGGCCTGCCGAACTCGGCGTGCGTGGCCACGTGCAGGTAGGACCGGCCGAGCCTGCGGTCGCGCAGCAGCGCGTTGACGTCGGCGTGCCTGGCGACCAGCCACTGACCCGTCGGTTCGAAGAGGCTGACCGGCCGCTGCCGTCGCAGCTCGGCGTAGGCGTCGTAGGGGTGGGCGACGAACTCCGGATTCCACGGATCAAAGCGCACTCACACATGGTAATAGCGCACAAAACGGCAATCCCGATTTCCTCGCTGGGGTTCCGGAGCCCGATCACCCTGACCCCAGGGCCCCGGCCACCTCGCTCTCAGGAGTCGGGGCGCCGCTCCGCCTCGCTGCCCGGGTCCGGCTCGTTCCCCGTTTCGTGGACCAGGGCCTGCCCCGCCGGTCGCGCGGCGCTCGACCTGCGACGCGCCCGGATGTTCAGCAGCTCGACCACCAGCGAGAACGCCATCGCGAAGTAGATGTATCCCTTGGAGATGTGCTGCTCGAAGCCCTCGGC
The DNA here is from genome assembly GCF_040689595.1 of Streptosporangium sp. NPDC051023. Lineage (NCBI taxonomy): Bacteria > Bacillati > Actinomycetota > Actinomycetes > Streptosporangiales > Streptosporangiaceae > Streptosporangium > Streptosporangium sp. NPDC051023. The sequence continues at coordinate 31,138 of NZ_JBFBCE010000058.1, forward strand.
GAGGAGCACCACGCCGATCAGCACCAGGAAGGACAGCGCGAGCATCTTGATGGTCGGGTGCTTGTCCACGAAGCGGCTGATCGGTCCGGAGGCGAAGAGCATCACGATGACCGCGACGATGACCGCGATGACCATGACGGCGAGTTCGTCGACCATGCCGACCGCGGTGATCACCGAGTCGAGGGAGAACACGATGTCCAGCAGCATGATCTGGACGATCACCGACGCGAAGGACGTGGCCGCCGCCCTGCCGCCGCCCGAGTGGTCCGAGCCGTTCTCGGTGTGGCCGTGGATCTCGTGGACGCTCTTGGCCAGCAGGAACAGGCCGCCGAGGATCAGGATCAGATCGCGGCCCGATATCTCGTGACCGAAGATCTCGAACAGCGGGGCGGTGAGCCGTACCACCCACGACAGGGCCAGCAGCAGCGCGAGGCGGCTGACCAGGGCGGCCAGCAGGCCCAGCTTGCGGGCGTTGTCGCGCTGTTCCGGTGGGAGCTTCCCGGCCAGGATCGAGATGAAGATGATGTTGTCGATGCCCAGCACGATCTCCAGGGCGATCAGGGTGAGCAGCCCTATCCAGCTCGCCGGGTCGGTCACCCAGTCCATCGTGTCCTCCAGTCCTCGGATCCCGGCCGGGCCGAACGCCCGCCTCAACCGCGTCCGCCGCCTACGGCGACGCCCTCGCCGCGCCCGCCGTACACGGCGGCACCTCCAGCGTGCCCGTTCTCCGGGCACCGGTACGGCGAGCGATGACACCAGGCCGACCGGCGCCCGTGAGCTGCGCGTGACCTGGTGAACGTTCCCGGTTACAGCACCAGACGATCGGACACAGCAGGAAGTTCCTCCGGATCACCGCCGAAACCCCCTCCTCCTGCCCCGCCCGTCCCGCTCTCCTCGTCCCACGCGTCCCGGCCTCTCCCCGATGAACCGCCGCCCTGCATGTCCCGCACGTCCCGGCCGTTCCCCCATGAACCGCCGCCCCGCACATCCCGCGCATCCCGCACATCCCGCACGTCCCGCACGTCCCGGCCGCTCCCCAGTGAACCGCCGCCCCGTTCCCCGGACTTGCCAAGCACGGCCCCGGTATGGGTATAGTCCGATCCGTAGGTCATGAGTGCCAGTGACAAGCCCCGGCTCGCTGGCCGGCAACCCTCGCGTCCGCGGCGGGGTGCCCCGGGTGAGGACCTGGTCCGGCACGAGGTGTGTCGGGCAAGCGCGGGCTCCACGCACCAACGCCATTGGCTTGGGGTCCGATGACCTCCAAGGAGAGCTGGCGTGTCCACACTGACGATCTTCACCTCCGCCGGAAGCACCGCCACCCCCTCGGGAATCACGACCGCGGCGACCGCCGTGACCGTCCCGGCGACCCGCGTCTCCGACGACCGCCGGATCCCCTCGGTGCTCGGTTCCGACCTCGAGGTGCCGGTCAAGGGCGGCAGGCTCGTCCGATACGCCAACCTCGACTACGCCGCGAGCGCCCCCTGTCTGGAGCCGGTGAGCGCCGCCGTCGCCGCCGCGCTCCCGGCCTACTCCAGCGTCCACCGCGGCGCCGGATACGCGTCCCAGCTGACCACCGCCCGCTACGAGCAGGCCAGGCACACGGTGCGCGCCTTCGCCGGAGCCCGCCCCGACGACTCGGTGATCTTCACCAGGAACACGACCGACGCCACCAACCTGCTGGCCCGCAGCCTGCCCGCCGGGACCACCACCGTGGTCTTCGACACCGAGCACCACGCCTCGCTCCTGCCGTGGGCCGACGCCGTACGGCTGCCCGCCCCCGCCTTCCCCGGTGAGGCCGTACGCGCGGCCGACAACGCGCTGGCCGCGATCGAGGGCCCCAAGCTGCTGGTCGTGACCGCGGCCTCCAACGTGACCGGCGAGCTGTGGCCGATCGCCGCCCTGGCCCACATCGCCCACCGTCACGGCGCCCGCATCCTCGTCGACGCCGCCCAGCTCGTCCCACACCGCCGCCTCAACCTGACCGCGCTCGACCTGGACTACGTGGTCTTCTCCGGTCACAAGCTCTACGCGCCGTTCGGCACGGGCGCGCTGATCGGCCGCGCCGACTGGCTGACGGAGGCCGAGCCGTACCTCAAGGGCGGTGGCGCGGTGAAGGCCGTGAACGACGACGAGACCGAGTGGCACGCCGACCCCGAGGCGCGTCACGAGGCGGGCACGCCGAACGTCCTCGGCGCGGTTGCGCTGGCCGCCGCCTGCGACGCCCTGAGCGCGACCGGCTGGGACGTGCTGGTGCGCGAGGAGGAGCGTCTTCTCGGCCGCCTCCGTGCCGGTCTCGCGAGCATCGAGGGCGTCCACGAGCTGTCCCTGTGGGGCCCCGACCACCCGCGCGTCGGCATCGTCTCCTTCGTGGTCGACGGTTTCACCGCCCGTGAGGTCGCCGAGGCCCTGTCGGGCGAGTACGGCATCGGCGTCCGCGACGGCAAGTTCTGCGCCCACCCCTTCGTCCGCCACCTCCTGGGCGCGAAGGACGGCGGCTGCGACGACGTCACCGCCTCCGCGGTGCGCGCCTCCATCGGCATCGGGAGCACGCAGGAGCACGTCGACCGCCTGATCACGGCTCTGCAGGATCTTGTCACGCGTCGGTGACGTGACAGCATGGGGCCTATGAGTGAGCCTCGTGCCCCGGGCACGCCCCGGGAAGTGAACGTGGGAATCGGGGCCGGAGCCGACGCCGTCGCGGGAGCGCGCGGCAAGGAGCTCGCGACCGAGGACATGGTCCTGAACATCGGCCCGCAGCACCCGTCGACCCACGGGGTGCTGCGGCTGCGGCTCACGATGGACGGCGAGCGGATCAGCTCGGCCGAGCCGGTCGTCGGCTACATGCACCGAGGCGCGGAGAAGCTGTTCGAGGTCAGGGACTACCGGCAGATCATCGTGCTGGCCAACCGGCACGACTGGCTTTCCGCGTTCGCGAACGAGCTGGGCGTCGTGCTCGCGGTCGAGCGGATGCTCGGCATGGAGGTGCCGGTCAGGGCGGTTTGGACGCGCACGCTGATGGCCGAGCTGAACCGGGTGCTCAGCCACCTGATGTTCCTCGGCTCCTATCCCCTGGAGCTCGGCGCGATCACCCCGGTCTTCTACGCGTTCCGGGAGCGCGAGACCCTCCAGGCCGTGATGGAGGAGATCTCCGGCGGCCGGATGCACTACATGTTCAACCGGGTCGGCGGCCTCAAGGAGGACCTGCCGCTCGGCTGGCTCGGCCGGGTCTCCCAGGCCGTCGCGGACGTGCGGCGGCGGCTGCCCGACATCGAGAACCTGATCGCGGGCAACGAGATCTTCCTCGCCCGCACGGTCGGGGTCGGGGTGCTGGACCGCGAGACGATCATGCAGTACGGCGTGAGCGGCCCCATCGCCCGCGCCTCGGGCGTCGACCTCGACCTGCGCAGGGACGACCCCTACCTCGCGTACCGCGAGCTGCCGCTGAGGGTCGTGACCCGCTCCGCCGGAGACTGCAACGCGAGGTTCGAGGTGCTGCTCGAACAGGTGAAGGTCTCCCTGGACCTCGCGGACGCCTGCGTGGCACGGCTCCGCGAGCTGCCCCAGGGGCCGATCAACCAGCGCCTGCCCAAGGTGCTGAAGGTCCCCGAGGGACACACCTACGCCTGGACGGAGAACCCGCTCGGTATCAACGGCTACTACCTGGTCTCCCGGGGCGAGAAGACCCCGTGGCGGCTCAAACTCCGGTCCGCCTCGTATAACAACGTCCAAGTATTGCGGGAAATGTTGCCGGGGCACCTGGTTTCCGACATGGTGGCCATTCTGGGGTCGATGTTCTTCGTGGTCGGCGACATCGACAAGTGACCCTGGAGGACGTCGGCGCGTGACCGTGAACGGCGCCGACGGGTGAGTCGCGGAAGGGGGCCGCATGAGCGAGCGCGCGGACGCCATGTCTCGTGCCGGAAGCGGGCAACGGGACAAGTACGTCGACTGGCTCCGCGCGGTCAGTCTGATCGTCGTCGTGGTCTGGCACTGGGCATTCACGATCCTGCAGTGGGGTCCCGAGGGGCCCTCACCGACGAGCCCGCTGGGCTTCACCTCGGGGTTGTGGATCCTCACCTGGCTGCTGCAGGTGCTGCCGCTCTTCTTCTACGTGGGCGGACACGTCCACCTGCTGTCGTGGAACCGCGCCTGCGAGCGCGGCGTCGGCATCGGCGCCTTCGTGTGGCGGCGCATCCGGGCCCTGGCGATCCCGGCGCTGGTTCTGGCCATCGTGTGGCTCGCCTTCGGCGCGGTCGTCAACTGGGTCTTCGGGATCACCTGGATCGGCCGGGCCGTGGTGCTCGTGCTGAGCCCGCTGTGGTTCATCGGCGTCTACCTGGTGCTGATCGCCCTGCTGCCCGTCATGCTCTGGCTGCACCGGCGCTTCGACGTGCTGATCCTCATCTGGCTCGGCGGCGCGGCGCTGGCCGTCGACGTGCTGCGACTGCGCTACGGGTTCGAGGCGATCGGCTGGCTCAACATGGTCATCGTCTGGGGACTGGCGCACCAGGCGGGCTTCTTCTACGACCGGATGGTCGCCCTGCCCCGGCGGCTGGACGTGGCCACCCTGTGGACGGGCCTGTTCGCCCTCTTCGGCCTGGTGTACTCGGGGATCTACCCGGGCTCGATGGTCGGGGTGCCCGGCGACAGGCTGTCCAACATGGCGCCGCCGACCTTCGTCATCGTGGCACTGCTGATCTTTCAGGTCGGCCTGGTCGAGGTGCTGCGCCCCTCCATGGAACGCCTGCTTGAGCGTCCCCGGTGGCGGTGGACGAACGAGACGATCAACCGGTTCGCGCTGCCGCTGTTCCTGTTCCACACCACCGGGATGGCGATCCTGCTGGGAGTGTTCTGGGCCCTGACCGGCGGCCCGCCCGGGAGCCAGGTGCCACCCGACCTGCTGTGGTGGCTGGAACGCCCGCTGGCGGTCGCCGGTCCGCTGCTGTGCACGATCCCGTTCCTGCTCCTGTTCGGCCGCAGACGTACGCCCGAATCCCGGCGATAGCCGACCGCCCGTCATGGGGGAGCATGCGGTTCCCGGGCCGCCTCGCCCGGCGACGGGAATCCCGAGTTCCCTCGAGACCAGGATCGGCGTTTTTTGGGACCGGGATCGGCCGGACAGCGAAAAGGGTCAGCCGGATCGGCGCTTCCGCAACCATATAAGAGCCCAGATAAGAGCTACGACGACATCCACCGAAAAAATGATCAAAAGTCCGGGAGGCCCTGCCTGAAAGGCGGCGATACGCGACTCGGTTTCGACCACACTCGGATCATCCGCACTATAGACGATCGGAATCTTATCGCCCTTGGCGTACTCCCCCTCGATCTCCGCAACACGCTGATGCACGCCTCCGGCAAAAGTGATCTTGGCGTAGTAGGCGGGGGCGCTTCTCCTCCGCGGCTCGGATCTGATGGACACCACTGTCGCGGTGCCCCGAACGCCGTGAAGCTGCAGATCGGTAAGCCTTATGTTGGTCATCACCATTACGACATGAACGACACCCCATAAAATGATCAGCAAGAAAACGACGAGTACCGAAACAGCGCGTAGGGCACGGCGCTCCCAGTCCGGCTCGTCAAACGACATGAGGTGCCAACGTAACCATCTGATCATCAGCCCTGACCTCCCACACCGAACGGCAGCGGAATCATCGGCCACAGGGGGCGTCCCCGGCACCTCCCTCCGTCCCTCCAGGGGCGGCGGCCGATCAGTACGCCCAACAGTCTGCATTGACAACAAATCGACGCGCCATGTTTCTGAGCGCCGCAAGCAATCTGTTATCGGCCGTGAACAGCGTGGACGCCGAGCGTTCATTCAGGCTGTGAAATCCCATTAAAGACCGTGTCCGAAATTAGATTTACATAACCAGTCAAACTGAAACTCCCATGGGTGAAGCCCCGACCGCCGGTCAGGGTGCCGTGGCCAGCTTGCGGATGACGGATTCCGCCAGCTCGGCCGCGGAGGCCACGCTGCCCAGATCGACGTTGTCGGGAACGTCGGTGTCGAGGTGATAGTGAGTGATCAGTTTGTCGTGGTCGAGCGAGACGATCGTGGCGACGGGATATCCGTGACGCCGGGGGACCTCACTGTCCGTGCTGTTGCGCGAGCGCAGTCCCCGCAGGAGCGGCACGCCGATGTCGCGCGCGCACCGCGCGACGAACTCGCGGAAGGGCCTGGGATAGTCGCGCATCAGCACGGGCCCCTCGCCTTCGAGGAGTGCGAGCCTGCCGGACCCCACGCTCTCCAGGTTGATGAAGCAGGTGCCGGGGCCGAGGCTCGGGAAGTGCTCGCGGGCGAATCCGCGGATGCCCTCCTGCAGTGCCTCTTCGGCTCCCGCGGACAGGAAGACGACCCGCAGCCCGGAGATCGGGTTCCGCTGGAGCGCCTCCGCGACGCAGACCAGCGCGGCCACACCGGAGAGGTTGTCGTTGGCCCCCGGTACGGCGGGCCGACGGCCGATATCGATCATGGCCGCCAGGTTGCCGGCCGCGAGCACCGTTCCCGTGCCCCTGAGCCAGCCGTTGTCGCTCGCGGCTCCGGCGGCGACCAGGGCCGGGCCCAGGATCACCGGCCACCAGGTCGGCGGGTTCGTCCTCGCGGCGGCGATGACCTCGGGGAAGTGGCGCGCGACCCAGCGGGTGGCCCGCTGGTCGAAGACCACCCCGGACGGGGCGGCGTCGTGGTGGGCGAGGACGACCACCGTACGGCTCGCCGACAGGTCACCGCCGTACGCCACGACGTTGCAGGCCTGCCGGTGCGGGATCGCCAGGCGGCGGAACCAGTGGGCGCCGCCCGTGACGTCATCGACGATGGCCGCGGACGCCGCCGCCGCGACCGCCGCGGCGGCCCACCGTGCCACCGGCGTCCGCGCGCCGTACCCGGCGACGATCCCGGCGGCGAGACCCGCGGCGCTGAGCAGGCCGATCGGCAGCGCGTACGAGCTCGTCGCCGAGACGTCCTCGACGGTGGCCTCACAGCCGAGACCGCGCAACCGCTCCGCGAGTGAGAGGGCCACCAGCCGTTCTCCGGGCGAGGTGGGCAGACGGGGAATGCCGGCGTAGGCGCGGATCACCTCGTCGGAGGTCTTCCTGCGCCATTCGTCCCCTCGCGGGTCTGCCGCCATCGATCGCTCCGCCTTCGCGAGTCTCTAGTTGTTCTCTAGTTGTTCCGGGCCACGAGGTACTCCTGGAACCTCACGTGGCGGAACTGGTAGACGGCACCGGCCCGGCGCAGGAGTCCACGCCGGTGAGTGTCGTCGAGGAAGCTCATGAACCGCCACGGCACCCGGCCGAGCAGGGCCAGCCACGCCTTCGCCATCACGTAACGCCCCCACACCGAGGTCGCCAGCCCCATGTGGTGGTCGGCGAGCGCGTATCCCAGCCCGAAGACCATCGCCGGGACGACGGCCGCCCGGACGCCGTAGGCGAACGCGTAGGCGATGCCGGTGGTGACGATGAGCGTGGTTCCTATCGTGATGCTGCGCGCGAAAGCCGCGAAACGTTCGGCGCGCCGGGTCGAGCGTGGGCTCAGCGCGCGGGTGACGTCGGTCGACACGTCCAGCCAGATGTTCAGCCCGTCGATCAGTCCGAACGCGAGGCCCACCAGGATGCCGACGAGCACGCCGAACCACGAGGACGAGATCGCCCAGGCCGTTATCCCGGCACCGACCCCGGTGACGAAGCCCACGGCGACATGACGGGCGAACGCCACGACACCCCTGCGAGAGACGAACCTGACCTCACTGGGCCCCGACCGGATCGCGACGGTCAGGTAGCCGTCGGCGAGTCCGACCGCGAGACCGAGACCGACCCCTTCGGCCACCGCCCGGTACAGACCGCCCGTCTGGTAGACGACGAATCCCTGAACCAGTCCGGCGACCAGGGCCACGATGCGCCCAACGCCCAACGCCAGCCTGCGTTCGAGGGGTGTCCGCTCGTTCAGGCCGATGAGGGTCGCGAGAAATCCTCCTCGCGTCGTGGACACTCCGAGTTTCCTTCGCAGGGCGTTCAGGGGTTCTTTCAGAACTCCCTCAAGAGTCCAGCGCTCGGCTCGGTTACTGCTTCCCAGAAAGAGCACGACGGCGGCGAAGACGAGACCGACCGCGGGGCCGAAGACGAAACCGACGACGAACGCCCCCACCACGGCGGCCAGAACATGCACGACGACCGGTGGAGCCGCCACCTCCAGTTGCCACCACGCGATGTCCGGCTGGCCTCTGCCGCTCAGTTTGCGGGCGAGAAACGTCAGCCAGACCTGAACATCGTCGGCCCGCAGGTCACGCCGCGCGTCGGGATAGGTGGCCCGGATGAGCTCGTGCAGAAGATGTGCCTCGACCAGCTCAGCCGTGGCGAAGCGCGGTTCCAGCAAGACCGTCGCGTCGCCGGGCTGGTCGCCGTAGATGGCGCGGGCCAGCGCCACCATGAGCGGGGTCCGCAGCGCGGACGCGACCGGGCCGTCGGGGTTGCTCCTCATCTCGGCGAACACCCGGTCCCAGCGCCGCGCGCGAGGGCTCGCCGTCGCAGCCCTCAGGTACTCCTCGACCATCTCGCGCCTGAGCGGCTGGAGCACCACGGCCGCCCCTCGGGTGACGATGTCGCCCGCCGTGACGGTGGCGTGGTACTCGCCCACCCGGCTTGTCAGGACCATCTGCCGGTCCCGTCCGAGCCAGTCGTTCATGTCCGTGATCGCCTGTGGCCGCGCGGATTCGGAGAGCTCGTCCAGGCCGTCCAGAATCGGCAGGATCAGGTTGTCGTGGAGCAGTTGCCGGGCGACCGCCCGGGGGTCTCGTTTCTGCGGCGAGCTGAGCTGGTAGCTCTCCGCCAGCTGGTCGACCAGCCATTCGTCCAGGGGAACCTTGGCCGGGTCCCAGGCGCTCAGCCGGATCAGGACCGGCACCGGCTGTCCGGGCCCGCGACGCTCGAGCAGCTCCAGCAGGAGGGTGAGGGCGAGAACGGACTTTCCCGACCCGAGCGGCCCCAGGATCACCAGTCGTCTGCTCGGCAGGCTCTCGAACACCTCGGCCACCCGGGTGAGGTCGCCGTCCAGAGGCACGTCGACGCGATCGGCCCGCGTGCTCCCGGTTCTGGACCTGGGCAGCGCGTAGGTGGGGTCGGTGAAATCCTCTTCCTTGGTCCAGCTGACGTTCAGCGGCCAGGGGTCGTTGAGCTTGCGCAGCCCCGCCTCCAACGCCCACTGATCCTGCACCGCCTTGGCGAGCTGGTCGGCGACCTCGATCGGCCAGCGCGCACCGGCTCCTGACGTGTTCTCTTCGCGCCGGTTGGCCGCCTGCGCGGCGAACCGATCCAGGAGCGACACCAGCAACCCGGATAACGCCGTCAAAACCCCTAAAACGGCAGCCCACGCGGTCGCCTGATCCTGCCCGACAAAAAAGATCACTACCGAGATAAGGAGGACGGCTCCCCATAAAACGACAAATGCCGCAATGAAGACTCCCCTGCGCCACCAGCGGACCCTACGGTCCATCCCTGCTCCTCAGCCGGCCCCGAGCAGAATCTTCAAACAATGCAATCAGTTCGCCAACGACAATACAAGCCATCAATCATCTGATTTATCGCGATGCAACGGCCACGCCGCTTCAAAACCCACCCAATGGCCCCAACGGTGGTGGATCGACAACGGTTCACCTCACGCGAACCTCAATGACCGGTCGTCACGACGATCTCGCCGAAGGTACCGCCGTTCGGCCGCGGGACACCCGCCCGCCTCAGCCGCCTTCGTCCACACCGCCACCCGCCCGAACGGGCGACGACCGGCCGGCGTTTCGCTGGATGACCGCTCCCGCCACGCCTTAGCCGGGCGACAGGAATTCCGGGTCCACCCAAGACCGGGGTCGGCGTTTCCCGGGAACATGATCAGCGGAACAGGCCGATCCAAAGCGCGAAAAGAGCCAAGATGATCCCTTCAGGGAGCACGGTCGCTAAGACACCACCAAGGCCGACCTCCGACTCGCTGTCGACCACACTCGGATCGTCCGGGTCATAGACGATCGGAATCTCCTCGCCCTCGGCGTACTCACCCACGATCTCCTCAACGCGCCGTTCCCCGCCTCCGACAAAACTGATCTCGGTGTAGTAGCGCAGCCCATTTTCCGACTGTTCCACAGATCTGCTGGACACCGCCGTCCCGGTGGTCCGGACACCGTGAAAGTACAGTTCGAGAGTCGATATGCTATTTACCGTCATTAAGACGATCATGGCGATAAAGCAAGCGGTCGTCATGAAGATGGAGAGCACGACAATCATGCCCAGGAGAATGTCGCTCGCGCCCAGGGTGCCGAACGGCCTGAAGCGCCGATGTAACCGCCTGACCATCAGCCCCGACCTCCCACACCGAACGGCGACAGGACCGCCGACCGCGGAGAGCGCGCCCGGCGTCTCTTCCCCCGCCCCTCCGGGACCGGCGGCCGATCGGTGTGTTCAACAGTCTGCAGTGCGAACAAAATGATGCGCCATGCTTTTGAGCGCCACAAGCAAAATGTCACTGATCACAAACGGCCCGGGCACGGAACGTTCATTCAGCCGGAAAACCCCATTAAGGGCCACGTCCGGAACAGGATTCGCACAACCAGCCGAACCGGAGTTTCCCGTGCGTATTTCCTGGTCGGCCACGGTGACTGGCCCGAGGTGCCGGGATCCCGGAGGCGTGTCCGGCCCGAGCCGACGAACCGCTCCGGACGTTTCCCGCCGGAAACGCTACTCCGCCGTCCCGTCGACGGCCCGCCGAGCGCTCCCGCCGGTTTCCCGCCAGACGCGTTGGAGCTCGGCGACCCGCCGGAGGGAGCGTTTGAAGCCGGCGTACACCTCCTGCCCCAGAGCCTGGGCGTGGCGTCGCTCGATGGCGGCCATGATGGCGTCCGACCTGGTCATCTGGTCGATGCCGAGGTCCGTCGGGCAGACGAGCTTGGCCCTGCGGTCCTGGGGGTCGGGACGGCGCTCCACGTAGCCGAGGGCGACCAACTCGTCGACGAGGGTGCCAATGACCTGCTTGTGCTGCCCCGACTGCCGGGACAGTTCGGTGGCCCTGCTGCCTTCGGCGTCGAGGTAGGCCAGCACGGCTCCGTGCCTCGGCCTGAGCCGGGGGTGTCCCTCCTCGGCGAGGGTCTCGAACAGCTCCTTCTGGACGGCGAACAACACGTTGCTCGCCAGAATCCCCAGGTCAGGAGCCTCCTCTTTGCGTTCACTGCGGCGCACGACCGTCTCTCCACGGAAATTTAGTCACTAACTTTGACTATCACTGATCCTTACTATACCGTGATCGTCGACCGCTCACCACGGTTCCCCATCACCGATGCCCTCCAGGGAGAAGACAGACATGACGACCACCGTTGAACTCACCCGCTTCCGCGTCGCGCCGGACCGCACCCAGGCGATGCTCGACGCACGGCCCACGATGCTGGCCGACTTCGCCGCCGACCGCGCCGGCTTCCTCGGAGCCAGACTGGTCCGCCTGCCCGACGACCAATGGCTGGACATCGTCGACTGGCGCTCGCCCGAGGACTTCGCGGCCTCGCGGGCCAAGGGGCCGAACCTGCCGGGGATCGCGGCCTTCTTCGCCACGATCGACGAGCTGGTCAGCGCGGAGGAAGGGCAGGAGGCGTGATGCGCGCCGCCTGGTACGAACGTCAGGGACCGGCCCGCGAGGTCCTGCGGGTCGGGGAGATGCCCACACCGGAGCCGGGCCCCGGCGAGGTGCGGGTCAGGATCGCGGTCTCCGGGGTCCACGTGGGAGACCTCGGCAAACGGCAGGGCTGGTGGGGGTCCACCATGGCCTTTCCCAGGGTGATCCCGCACGGCGACGGAGCGGGAGTGATCGACGCCATCGGGGAGGGGGTCGACCAGGCCAGGCTCGGCGAACGCGTCTGGGTCTACCTCGCCCAGTCCTACCGGCCCTTCGGCACGGCCGCCGAGCACACCGTCGTCCCCGCGGGGCACGCCGTCCCGCTACCGGAGGAGATCCACTTCGAGCAGGCCGCGGGGCTGGGCATCCCCGGCATCACCGCGCATCGCGCGATCATGGGCGACGGCCCCGTGACCGGGCAGACCGTGGTTGTCACCGGCGCGGTCGGCGCCGTCGGCCGCGCCGCCGTGGCCGTGGCCAGGCGAGGCGGCGCCACGGTGATCGCGACCGTCCGCCGGGCCGCGCAGGTCGAGGAGGCGCTGGCCGCCGGAGCCCACCACGCGATCGACGTCTCCTCCGGCGAGTCGGGCGAGGTGGCGAAACGGATTCTGGCCTTCGCTCCCGAGGGGGGCGTCCACCGGGTCGCCGAGGTGGCGTTCGACGCCAACATCAAGACGGACCTGGAGATCCTGGCCTACGGCGGGGTGATCGCCACTTACGCGACAGGCGACGCCAACCCTGCCGTGCCGTACTGGCCATTGGGTTTCAAGAACATCACCATATGCTTCCTCAGCAACGACGACTTCCCCGAGGAGGCCAACCAGGCCGCGGCGGCCGACCTGACCGCCGCCCTGCGCGCGGGCGACCTGCGCTTCCCGATCGCGGCCCGCCTCCCCCTCGACCGAATCGCCGAGGCACACGAAACCGCCGAACGCGCCTCGGCCGCCGGCCGGGTCGTCGTCGAACTCTGAACGTCACGAACTCCGAAGGTCACCGGACCCGGCGAAGGCAGGCGATCACCGCGGCGAGCCGCCGCTCCTCACCGTGGTCGCGCGGCGCCCCGACGATCCTCGCGACGGCGAGATCGCGGGACACGACTCAGCGGTCCTCCTCTGAGTCCTTCGGCACCTTGCAGCAGTACTCCAGGTACAGGGCCGCGCAGACCAACACCACGCAGGACACGAACGAGCCGCCCGCGATCAGGAAGTCCTCGCGGGGCGCCTCCCGGTCCAGCAGTTCGGCGGTGTAGAGGGTGAACCCGGCGAAGATGCCCCCGAAGACCGCTCCGGCGTACGCGGAGGCCTTGCCGAGAGCCGCGAGACGGGCGACGGCCAGCGGCTCGACGGGCTTGGTGTCGAACCTGCGCTCGATCCTGGCCTTGGTCATCCAGCCGCTGTACACCTCGCCGACCGCCAGCAGGAGCACCGTGGGAATCGCCGTCCACGGCACCCTCGGCAGGGACGAGTAGAACGGGTTCAGCAGCGCCCACGACAGGATCGCGCACACGACGAGAAGGCCGACGACGACCCCGGGACGGCTTGGCTTCACTACGGCCTCTGCAGGGTCAGGTCGGGGCGCAGCCGTACGTAGTCCTGGTCGAGACCGGAGAGCAGGTCGGCGACCCTGCGCCCGGCCAGGACCGCGTCCGGGTCCGCCTCCATCCAGGGAACCAGCACGAACGCGCGCTCGTGCGCCCTGGGGTGCGGCAGTGTCAGCTCGGGGTCGTCCGAGACGACGTCCCCCACGGTGATCAGGTCGACGTCCAGGGTGCGCGGGCCCCAGCGCTCGGTCCGGACCCTGCCAAAAGCGTTCTCCACACTCTGAGCACGATCGAGGAGCGTCCTGGGTTCCAGCTCACTGTGCGCGATCACCACCGCGTTCAGGTACGGCTCCTGCTCGGGACCTCCGACCGGGTCCGTCTCGTAGACCTGGGAGACCGCGACGAACTCCAGCTCCGGGGTGTCGAAGAGCGAGTCCAGCGCGCCCTGCAGCATGTCGAGACGATCACCCAGGTTGCTGCCGAGCGCCAGCACGACCTTCATGACCGGCTCCGGATGATCGTCACGACCACGTCGTCGAACGGCAGCGGGATGGGGGCCGCGGGCTTGTGCACACTCACCTCGGCCGAGAGCACCCGCTCGCGCGACAGGCAGACGTCCGCCAGCCGCTGGGCCAGGGTCTCGATCAGGTCGACCGGCTCGCCCTCGACGACCTTCACCAGGTCCTGGGCGAGCTGCCCGTAGTCCACGGTCTTGGCGAGGTCGTCGTCCGCCGCCGCCGGGGCGGTGTCGACGAAGAGTGTGACGTCCACCACGAACTCCTGGCCGAGCTCCCGCTCCGCGGGCAGCACACCGTGCCGCCCCCGCGCCCTCAGGCCCCTGACACTGATCCGGTCCGTCACGCGGCTTCCTCTTCCTCGTCGTCGTCACCCTGCAGCACGGGTGAGCCGTGGTGCAGCCAGAGCCGCCACCCTCTGGACGTCCTGACGAAGGTGTTGCTCGCCACAACCTTGCCCGCCGCGAAGCTGGAATCACCCTCGTCGCCCGCGGTAAGGATGTTCTCCTCACAGGTGAGGATCGCGACGTCGCCCAGCACCATGACGCGGACGTCGGTCAGCACGAACTGGATGTAGGGGGTGTTGGCCATGATGAGCGCCCAGGAGCGCAGCACCTCCTGGCGGCCGTTGATGATCGGCCACCCCGGGTGCACACAGCTCACCTGCTCGCCATCGATGTCCTCGGCCCAGATCTCGGTCATGCGGTCGAGGTCGGCGTTCTCGATCGCGGTGTAGAACGCCTGGTTGACCGTCTCGACGGCGGTGGTGTCGACGCTCATGATCTCGCTCTCTGAACTGCTGCGGCCACGCGGACGGCGTCCGCGTTCGGGCGTACGTCGTGCACTCGGACGCACCAGGCCCCCGCGCTCGCGGCGAGGGCGGTCACGGCGAGCGTGGCGTCGTCACTACCCCCGAAGGGGCGCGGGGTGCCGTCGGGGTCCGCCAGCAGGCGGCCGAGAAAACGCTTGCGTGAGGCTCCGATGAGCAGCGGGTAGCCCAGCTCGGCGAGCTGGTCGACACCCGCGAGCAGTGCCCAGTTGTGCTCGGGGTTCTTGGAGAAGCCGAGCCCGGGGTCCAGCACGATCCGACTCTCCGCGACCCCCTCCGCCAGCACGGAGGCGACCCGCTTGGACAGTTCTTCCCGCACCTCGGTCACAACGTCACCGTAGATCGCCCGGCTGTCCATCGCGTGGCTGTGGCCCCGCCAGTGCATCACCACGTACGGCACGCCCGAGGCGGCCACCACCCTGGGCATCTCCGGATCGGCCAGACCGCCGCTGACGTCGTTGACCAGCCTCGCCCCCGCGTCAACCGCCGCCTGCGCGACCTCGGCCCGCATGGTGTCGACGCTGACCGCGACGCCTTCCCTGCTCAGCTCCCTGATGACCGGCTCGACCCTGGCCAGCTCCTCCTCGAGCGAGACCCGCGCCGCGCCGGGCCTGGTCGACTCGCCGCCGACGTCGACGATGTCCGCGCCCTGTTCGACCAGGTCAAGGCCGTGCCGTACGGCCGTCGCCGGATCGAACCACCGGCCACCGTCGGAGAAGGAGTCGGGGGTGACGTTGACCACGCCCATCACCAGGCAGCGGCCCTCGTCGGGCAGCCCCGGCACACTCCACGTAGTCATGCGGACAAGCCTAGGCGTTGTCCGCTCTTCGCCCATATCGCGGGTCCGGCTTGCGCCATGCCGAATAAGCCCTCCCCTCGTGAGGCGGACCGTGGTCCGTGGTTCACGAGGTGCGGAGTGTCCGGACCAGGGAGGCCGGAGCATGCCGGACCTTGGCAACTGCGGCGATATCAGCCCGTGCACGATGAGAGATTAGCCCGACCACACCAAAAACGAAGCCCTTTCTCACCGCACCGCAACTCCCGTCCTTCCCCCAAGACCATCCCGCGTGCGCGAACCCGCTCCGGACAAGAAAAGGCGGCGGCGCCGTGTGCGACCGGATGAGAACCCTCACCCGGCCGCACACGTGGCTCCTGCGCTGTCCGCCACTCCATACAGCAGCTTCTGGACCTCGTCCTCGCGGTAGCGGCGCTGGCCGCTTGGGGTACGGATGGATGCGATCCTGCCGGTTTGCGCCCAGCGGTTGACGGTCTTGGGATCGACCCCGAACAGGCGTGCGACCTCCCCGGGCGTCAAAAGCCGCTCGGTGGTGCCGGTTCCGGTGGTGAAGGTGCCGTCAGAGCTGATGACCATGATGGCGGGCATAGGGGGTCTCCAGGTGTGGGGAGTGTGGTGCCCGGCCGGAGCGGGGGCTGTCCGGCCGGACACCGTAAGGGGGACCGGTCTCCCGGGTGAGTGGGCGACCGGCGCAAGGGCGGTTCCCCTCTTCCCCGAGACACCGGGACATTTCCCGATGTGTAATCGGGACATTTCCCGATGTGCATGGGAACCGCCGTTGGTGTGCGGTCTGGGCCCTCCTTCCCAGACCGCACGTTCAGGGGTACGGCAAAGCACAAAGAAGGGGTGACTCCCCGGCCTCGCCGTACCGGCCCAGTGCCGTGATCACGCACCCGCACCATGCAGAGCGGCCGGGTCGGCCAAAGGGACCGAGACGGACAGGACAGCCTGGTTCTCGGTCCGGACGCCGGTCTGGGTGGCCGGTTTCCCCTCCAGTTCCTCAGCCGAATCTGCCCGGATCAGAAGTGGGACACCGGACTCGGTCTCCCGCCTGCCGGGCAAGGTGCGGCGGTAGGCGCTCCAGATGCCGGTCTCCGAGTTGTGGAAGACCAGCCAGCCGGGGTTGGCCTGTTGCACGGTGTCGCATCCTCGGCGTGCGACACCATGCGCTGGTCCCGGTGGGCCGGGGCGTGGGATCATGCCGCCCTCCCGGACGGGAACGGGTGCCGGGCTCCGAGAGAAGCCCCAGCGGCCAGGAGCGGTGTCTGCCGGGTCAGGAATGTCCCAGCCTCGCGCATCCGCTTCTCCAGGCCCTCGGCGGTGTCATCCCAGATGATCACCGGCTCAGGAGTGGTCCAGGAGCTCAGGGCGTAGAAACGGCGTCGTCCCAGGCTGTACAGGACCGTCCAGTCCGGCCAGGCCCGGTCAAGCCGCTCGGCCTCGGCCCGCGCCGGGCCATCCCACAACCGTCGATAGACCGGCGTATGCGTCTGGCCGTCACGGTGCCGCCCACCGGGACGAGACTTCCCGATCATGACGCCGCCCCCTGGACGGCTGCCTGCCGGGCGATCTCCTCCTGCCGTTCCACCGCCGCCTTGACCTCGTCGAAGGTGTCGGCGTCCACGGTCGGTTCGGCTCCGGAGCGCAGGGCGTCCCGGGGGAAGGGCTGACGGCGGATGGCCCAGAACCGGCCCTTGTCACTGATGATCAGCCGCCAGCCCGGGATCTCCGGAGTGGTCGGTGCGGGCGTGCCGTCGTGCATGGGCCGGGCCTCCGTTGTCCGGTCAAGGGCTCCTGCGGGCGACGCTACCGCCGGACGGGCCTGCCCATTGGGCTGGGAAAGAAGAAGCGGGGACACGCCGTACAGCGCAAACGGGTGAGTGATCGACAGAACGGCTCCTGCCTTCCCCGGAGCGCGGGCATCGCCGGGGCCCCGGACGCTCGCACGGACACCACCGGGGGCGGGAGATCGGCTGCCGCCGCGCCGGGATGGCCTGCCAGCCGCAGGCCGTGTGCCAGGCCCGAACAGCGGGCGCCGTACCCGCCTGGGCAGCGGCGACCGGGCAGGCCGTGCGACCGGAGCGGACGGAACCTGCTCCAGAGCAGTGGCCGGTTCGTCACCGGGAACCGGCCGGTCGTCCTGCCGGGTAGGCCTCATGTCGAGCACGGCCGACATGCTCACGGGCGGTTCGGGGTCGGGTTCGGGGCGGCGTTGCGCGGGTACCAGCGGGACCACCTCGACCGGCGTCACCTCCACCGGTGGTTCGGCGGCTGGCAGAAGCTGCGGGCCATACTGGCGCCGGGCATGTAGGCGGGCGTTCATCAGCGGGCCGGACGGCTGTACGTAATCGTGATCGGCCTGGTCGGAGCAGTGGTGGGCGTAAGGAGCGTGCCCGCACCGGGCACACCCCATCGGCAACGGCACAGCCTCAGCGAAGCAGCCGCAGCTGTCTCCGGGAGCCGGGTTCCGGTCAAGGACCGGAACACTAGGCTTGCTCATGGGTCAGGACCTACTTTCCTGATCAAGGACCCGTCCGGACGTGGCAAGCGCCGGGCGGGTTCGCCTTTACACGACTGCGTCGATGTGATCGCCGCTGGTCACGCAAAGACTCGGACCGCCCCATGGTGATTCAGCCAACACCCGGGAAGTGACACAACCTGTGTCACCTTTGATCGTCCCTAGATCACGCCCACCCACTCAGCGAATCCGATCAGGCTCTCGCTGCTGCTCCGGTAGAGACGCAACAAGGTCTCAGTGTCTTCCTGAACCCACTGGTGTTCGCGTGTGTGCTGGGGCGCGATGCGCCGCGCCATCTTCAGTGACTCGAAAGACGACTCTTTCAGACCGGCCCATAGCTGTGCGCGCGCCAGCTCGACGTAGTAGCCGCTTCGGCGTTCGGCGGGGATCTCAGGCGGGGGCGTCCAGTTGTCACCGATATCGAGAGCGGGCCGCAGAGAGCGATCTCCAAGGCTGACAGCGACCGAGACTTCGTGGATGCGGACCGAACTCGGGCCGAAGGCCGTGCCATAGTAGGTGCCCTCAGGAACAAGATCGCCAAGTCGTCGGGCCTCGGCCAGGTGGTTCATCGCGGCGTCGGGGTTTTGGGCACGGGCCGCGATGACAGCCGCACGCATGTGGAGTGAACCCAGGACTCCAAGCTGCTGGCGCTGCCGCCCGACCGGGAGACGGTCGATCTCTAATTGAATCGCCCGCAGTCCGGCGTGGTATGCCTGGGCGGCGAAAAAGGTCTCCGTCCGGACGTAGGCCGTTGACGCCGTAAGCAGGGGGTCTTCGGAGAGGTCAGAAGCGCTCCGCATCAGCTCGATCAAGCGGGCCGACAAATCATGGTAGCCGTACTTGTATGCCACCGCGTCAGCTGCACGATAGGTGGCGACAAGCAATGGAGCGATATCAAAGCGTGCTGAATTCTCTGTTTCGTGAAGTCCGCGAACAAGCTCCGTTATTAGGTCGGGGAGCGTGGTGGACAGGCGGACATACTGAGCGTTCAAGCGCCGTTGCACCGCTTCGTTCACGGCCGCTCGCAGTTGGTGGACAGAGCGTACTGGGCCGTCCTCCGGGAAGTCGCACGACGCTATGACGGTACGCAGGAGTGGAATCGCGTCATGAACCCGGCCGTCCAGACGTGTGGTGTCGCCGAACAGGCGGGAGGGATCGACCCCCAGCGCCGCTGCCATGGCTTCCAGCACGCTGTCACCGGGGTCACGGACACCCTGTTCGAGCTTACGGATCATGCTCAGAGATACATTGGCCGTGTGAGCGAGGTTAGCCTGCGTCATGCGTCGCGCTCTACGAATTGAGGCTATACGCTTCCCTAATCCATCATTATGCGACGCAGGGGACATTTTAGCTCCATTCGGAACCTCCATGGAGGATGGGAGGCAATTCCAAGATGCTATCGATTCGCCAATCGACTGAACGCAGAATGGTCGAATCGCTTCCCCATAAATGCCCCCATGGTCCCCGCCGGATCATGCATGTCCGCAAACCCGCCGCCTTCGCGGGAATGACGTCATTAGCCGGATGATCGCCGACGTAGACCGTCTCCTCGGGCACCGCCCCGCCCAGCTCGGCAACGCGACGGAAGAACGCAGGATCCGGCTTGGCCACCCCCCACTCCTCCGAAGTGGCGATCTCGTCGGCGGGCAGGGAAAGGCCGCGCACGAGGTTGCCGGCCTTGGCCGTCTGGTTACCGGCCACGCACACACGGACTCCCATGTCGCGCAACGCCTGAAGCCCTGGCCGGACGTCAGGGTATAGATCGGTCTCGTCGAGATACTCGCCGCGCCCGGCCTCTTCCCGGGCACGGCGTTCCTCAGCCAGGTCCACGCCGGGCCGCAGTAGCCGTACCGCCTCCGCGTTGTCCAGACCCATGGCCGTCACCGCCCCGACGAGAGCGGACAGAGTATGCCGGGAGACACCCAGCCAGTCGGCCCAGGACGCCCAGTAGCGATCGTCCCGGACAAGCGTCTCACCGATGTCGAACACCACAACCCTGATCACCTTGGCAGGGTAGGCCACACCCGCACCACCCCGGACACGGCAGCCCAGCAGTAGGCCACTGTCCACCCAGGGTCGGCCGCTGTTGGCCGTCCTCCTATCGCACGGCCCCTCATGAACCGTTTCCCACATGCCAGAGCCCCCACTCAAGATGAGCAGGGGCTCCGGAAACACACGGGGAAGCTCAGCGCAGGATGAGCGCCATCGCCTCAGCGCGGGTCTTGTCGCTGTTGCGGAAGTCACCGCGGACGGCCGAGGTGATGGTCTTCGCGCCGGGCTTGCGGACGCCGCGCATGGTCATGCAGAGGTGCTCGCACTCGATCACCACGATGACTCCCCTGGGCTCCAGCACGCTCATCAGCGCGTCGGCGATCTGGGAGGTCATCCGCTCCTGCACCTGAGGACGCCTGGCGTAGACGTCGACGAGGCGGGCGAGCTTGGACAGGCCGGTGACCTGACCCTTCTCATTGGGGATGTAGCCGACGTGAGCGACCCCGTGGAACGGAACCAGGTGGTGCTCGCAGGTCGAGTAGACCTCGATGTCCCTGACAAGCACCATCTCGTCGTGGTCGACGTCGAAGACCGTGGTCAGCACGTCTTCCGGCGTCTGCCCAAGCCCGGCGAACTGCTCGGCGTAGGCGCGGGCGACGCGGGCCGGGGTGTCCTGCAGGCCGTCACGGTCGGGATCCTCGCCGATGGCGTAGAGGATCTCTCGGACGGCCTTCTCCAGCCTTGCGGAGTCGACCTGGAGGGGGTTGACGCTCACACTCAGTTCCCGTCCCTGGGCACGGAGTCGGTGTGACCCGCTCCCGCCGGAAGAGCGCCGTTACCGGACTGCTCCTTCGGGGTCAGGATCGGCGGCCGGTTGGACGGCAGCCGCTTGCCGTACCCGGAGTAGGAGGGACGCTTCTCCCTGACCACGACCGGCGCGAAGATCTGCAGCACCTGATCGCGGGAGAGGGTCTCCTTCTCCATGAGCTCGAGCACCAGATTGTCGAGCACGTCGCGGTACTCGACGAGGATCTCCCACGCCTGGTCGTGCGCGGTCTCGATCATCCGGCGCACCTCCTCGTCGATCGTGGAGGCGATCTTCTCGGAGTAGTCGCGCTCGTGACCCATCTCACGGCCGAGGAAGACCTCGGCGTTTCCGGTGCCGAACTTGCGGGCGCCGAGCTGCTCGCTCATGCCGTACTCGGTGACCATGCGGCGGGCGATGGAGGTCGCCTTCTCGATGTCGTTCGAGGCGCCGGTGGTCGGCTCGTGGAAGACGAGCTCCTCCGCGGTACGGCCGCCGAGCAGCATCGCGAGCTGGTCCATCATCTCGGAGCGGGTCGCGAGGAACTTGTCCTCCATCGGCAGCGTCATCGTGTAACCGAGGGCGCGACCGCGGGACAGGATCGTGATCTTGTGGACCGGGTCGGAGTTGGGAAGCGCGTGCGCGACCAGGGCGTGACCGCCCTCGTGGTACGCGATCATCTTCTTCTCCTGGTCCGACATCACGCGCGTCTTGCGCTCGGGACCGGCCATCACACGGTCGATGGACTCCTCGAGCATCTCCATCGAGATCAGCTTCTGGTCGGCGCGCGCGGTGAGCAGCGCCGCCTCGTTGATCACGTTGGCCAGGTCCGCGCCGGTGAAGCCGGGCGTCCTGCGCGCGATGACGTCGAGCTCAACTCCCTCGGCGAACGGCTTGCCCCTGCCGTGCACCTTGAGGATGCCCTTACGGCCCTCAAGGTCGGGGCGGTCGACGGTGACCTGGCGGTCGAAACGTCCGGGACGCAGCAGCGCCGGGTCCAGGATGTCGGGCCGGTTGGTCGCCGCGATCAGGATCACGCCGCCCTTGACGTCGAAGCCGTCCATCTCGACGAGGAGCTGGTTCAGCGTCTGCTCGCGCTCGTCGTGACCGCCGCCGAGACCGGCGCCGCGGTGACGACCGACCGCGTCGATCTCGTCGATGAAGATGATCGCCGGGGCATTCGCCTTGGCCTGCTCGAACAGGTCGCGCACTCGGGAGGCGCCGACACCCACGAACATCTCGACGAAGTCGGAACCGGAGATCGAGTAGAACGGGACCCCCGCCTCACCGGCGACCGCCCTGGCGAGCAGGGTCTTGCCGGTTCCCGGCGGGCCGTACAGGAGGACGCCCTTGGGGATCTTCGCACCGATCGCCTGGAACTTGGCCGGGGCCTGCAGGAACTCCTTGATCTCCTGGAGCTCCTCGATGGCCTCGTCCGCGCCCGCGACGTCGGCGAAGGTGGTCTTGGGGGTGTCCTTGGTGATGAGTTTGGCCTTCGACTTGCCGAAGTTCATCACCCGAGAGCCGCCGCCCTGCATCTGGTTCATGATGAACAAGAAGAGCAGCACGATGATGACGACCGGCAGGAAGCTCACCAGGAGACCGAGAAGGAAGTTCTCCCTCGGCACCTCAACGGTGTAACCACCTGTGAGCTTGCCGCTCTTCGAGGCGGTTTCGAGCTGGTCTGCGAGCTGGACACCCTGGCCGGTCACCCACGAGGAGTAGTAGCGCTTCTTGTCGGTCAGCGTGACCTCGATGCGCTGGTCCTTGTCGATGATCTTCGCGTTGTAGATCTTGCCCTCGTTGATGTAACCGATGATCTTCGAGGTGTCGGTCTTGTCGAAGTTGCCGTCGCTGCTCCACATCGTGGTGACGAGCAGGAGCAGCACGACGATGCCCAGGATCCACAGCAGTGGCCCACGTGTAAATCGCTTGAGATCCATCCGATGCGGAACCCCGGCGGGCCCGTCCCTTCCTGACCATGGCCTGGCAACCCCGGGCGAACCCGAGGTTCGCGGTATCCCTAACCGCTCCAACTGACAACCGGGGGAGGGCTGTGAGGCCTTCCCCTCGATCGTCCGAAGGTACACCGGCGTGCCGCACAGAGTAACTGCCCGGGCAGCACCGGCTTTGCCCTACCAACGTACGTCAGGTGGGCGCGTGTTCCCCTCCGCTATGGCCAATGTCGGACGCGCGGAGGGCGCGCTTCGCCCAGGGCGTACTTTTTCAGCTTGCCCCATACACATGGGGAGCAAGAGTCCCGATGAAGGGAAGATTGCGGTATCGCTCTGCGTAGTCGAGGCCATAACCGATCACGAACTCGTTCGGAATGTCGAACCCGATGTATTTCACATCGAGCGGCACCTTGACCGCGTCCGGTTTGCGCAGCGCTGCGCAGATCTCCACCGAGGCGGGATTGCGCGACTTCAGGTTGTGCACCAGCCACGACAGGGTCAGGCCCGAGTCGATGATGTCCTCGACGACCAGCACGTGACGCCCGGCGATGTCGGTGTCCAGGTCCTTGAGCACCCGCACGACGCCCGAGGACTTGGTGCCCGCGCCGTACGAGGAGACCGCCATCCAGTCCATCTGGACCGGCAGGTGCAACGCCCTTGCCAGGTCGGCCATGACCATGACCGCGCCCTTCAGCACGCCCACGATCAGCAGGTCCTTGCCCGCGTAGTCCTCGTCGATCCGGCCCGCGAGCTCCTTGATCTTGGCCTGGAGCTCTTCTTCCGCAATCAGGACCCGGGAGAGGTCCTTGCCCATGTCGGCTGCGTCCACCTGGGATTTTTCCTTACGAGACGGGGCTTGCTGGGTGTCTGGCGAATATCAGGGTGCCATACCGGCGGACCGCTCCAACCCCCCCGGGGACCTCCACGCGCCGCTGCCCGCGCCACCCGGTGACCAGACGGTCGACCTGGAGGATGTGCGAGGCGGCGAGCGTGCCCGGCGGGGACCCCGCCTCGATCGCCGCCCGGCGCAGCACCCGCCGCCGCACCGCGACCGGCAGGCCCTCCAGCTCCGGTACGGCCAGCGCCACCGCCCCCGCCTCACCGCCGATATCGCTAAGAGCTGAATCAGAGAGCACGGCCCCGGCATAGGCGACGTCGGCCCAGCCGTCGAGGGCGTCCGCGTCGTCCCGGCACAGGGCCGCGGTCCTGGCGAGCGCCTCGGCGACCCCGGGGCCCAGTTCGTCTTCCAGGGCGGGCAGCAGCCGTTCCCTGACCCTGACCCGGGTGTAGCGGGGGTCGAGGTTGTGCGGGTCGTCCCACGGGCTCAGCCCGAGCCCTCCACAGGCCGCCACGGTCGTCTGCCTGCCGAGGCCGAGCAGCGGCCTCAGGTAGAGCCCCGCCCGCGCAGGCATCCCCGCGAGCGAGCGCGTCCCGCTGCCCCTGGCGAGCCTGAGCAGCACCGTCTCCGCCTGGTCGTCCCTGGTGTGCCCGAGGAGCACGGCCGCGGCCCCGAGGCGTTCCGCGGCCGCGGACAGCGCGGCGTACCTCGCCTCCCTGGCCGCCGCCTCAGGGCCTCCTGAGGTGCCGACGGAGACGCGCAGCGCCTCGGCCGGGTCGAGGCCGAGGGCGGGCGCGAGCCGTACGACGTCGGCGGCCCTGTCGCCCGAGCCGTGCTGTAGGCCATGGTTGACGGTGAGCAGTCCCGCGCGGAGCCCGGCGCGGGGCGCGACGAACCCCGTCGCCGCGGCCAGCGCCAGAGAGTCGGCACCGCCACTGCAGGCGACCAGCACGAGAGAGCCCGGTGCCAGGCCGTCCAGTGCGAGCCGTACGGCACGGCGGACGTCGGCGACGGCGGGAGGCGGACCCATGCCCGCCATTGTCCGGCCTCCTGCCCTCCCGTAGCGCCCGCGGGTCAGCCGGTCGTCTCGTCAGCCCCGGAGAGGTCCTGGCCGCCGTCCCCCTCGGGGAGGACCGGAGCGCCGTTGGCCGCGGGCAGGACGGGAGAGCCGACGACCCTGGTGATCCAGCGCTCGGGGTTGGCGATCTCGTCCTGGGTCGGGAGCGTCTCCGGAGAGGTCCAGACCTTGTTGAAGCCGTCCATGCCGACCCGCTCGACGACCGTGCGGACGAAGGTCGACCCCTCGGCGTACTGCTTCATCTTGAGGTCGACGCCGAGCAGCTTGCGGACCGTGCGGTCGAGGCGCGAGCCGCCCTCGCGACGGTGGTGGAACTTGGCGCGGATGTCGGCGACGGAGGGGACGACCGAGGGGCCGACCGCGTCCATGACGTAGTCGCCGTGCCCCTCGACCAGGGTCATCACCGCGGTGAGCCGGTCGAGGATCTCCTTCTGCTCCGGGGTCTGGATCGCGTCGATCAGGTTGCCCTCGCCTCCCCTGACGGCGTCGGCGACCGCGTCGGCGGCGGAGCGGAGCCGGTCGAGGAGCGTGCTCAGGTCCATGTCGGAGACGAGCAGGAACTCCGTCATCTGCGAGCGGACGTACTCCCTGAGCCAGGGGACGCCGGTGAACTGCACCCGGTGGGTCTCCTCGTGCAGGCAGACCCACAGGCGGAAGTCGCGCGGGTTGACGTCGAGCTCCTGCTCGGCGTGCACGATGTTGGGCGCGACCAGCGTGAGACGGCCCGTCGCCGACCGCCCCGAGGGGTCGGGGGGCAGGAACAGCTCGTACTGTCCGAGGACGCGAGAGGCCAGGAAGGCGAGCACGGCGCCGACCTCGACGCCGGTGATCCGCGAGCCGACCGCGGTCACGATCGCGGGCGTCTGGTCCTTGCGCGCGGCCATCCGCTGGGTCAGCGGTTCGAGCACCACCCTGAAGCCCTCGACATTGGCCTTGATCCAGCCGGGTCTGTCGACGATGGTCGCGGGCACGGGAGCGGTCTCGGTGTCGATCCGGGTGAACTCACGGACGTGTCCCTCGGCAACTCGGGAGAGTTGCCGCAGCTCGGCGACCGCTCTGCGGGCCTCCTCTCGGCTCACTTGCGGCCCGGGGCGCACCAGGCGCGTTCCGGTCGCGACGGCAAGGTCCCAGTCGATCACCTGCATACCGTCCACCGTACGTGGTATCCGTCCTGGCCGCGCGGTCTGAGCCGTCAATCAGCCCGTGGCGACGGTCGCGGCGAGCCTGTCGAGGGCCGCCTCGGCCTTTCCCAGCTCCGGCGGGACCTCGTCGGCCATGAAGGCGAAGGTCACCAGGCGCCCGTTTCGCGTCGTGGTCATCCCGGCCAGCGCGCTGACCCCGTCGAGGGTCCCGGTCTTGGCGCGGATCAGGCCGTACGCGGAGCCGTTCTTCACGAACCTGTGGCCCAGGGTGCCGGTGAACCCGGCGATGGGCATGCCGCTGATGATCGGGTGCA
The DNA here is from genome assembly GCF_040689595.1 of Streptosporangium sp. NPDC051023. NCBI lineage: Bacteria > Bacillati > Actinomycetota > Actinomycetes > Streptosporangiales > Streptosporangiaceae > Streptosporangium > Streptosporangium sp. NPDC051023. The sequence continues at coordinate 57,098 of NZ_JBFBCE010000058.1, forward strand.
GGTGGAGGTTCTCCGGAGCGGCGGCGGCCGCGACGAGCCTGGCCAGCGCGGAGGGCGCGATGCGGTTCTTCGGCGACAGGCCGCTGCCGTCGAAGACGCGCACGCCCTCGCCCGCCTTCAAGCGGGTCAGCACCTGTCGTACGGCCACCGCGGCGCCGTCGAAGGAGACGGGCCTGCCCTCCTTGAGGGCGACCTGCCTGGCCAGGGCCTCGGCCAGGTCGTTGTCGCTGAGCGTCAGCGTCCGCTCGACCAGGGCGTAGAGCGGCGCCGAGTCGACCCTGGCGATCTCCTGGGCGCCCGCGGGGGCCTTCGCCCTGGTCACGGACTTGGAGACCGTGACGCCGTACTTCGACAGCAGCGAGACGAACGCGGTGTACGCCGTGCGGGCGGGGTCGGGAACCCGCTGGCGGCTGGTCGGCGCGACCCTGCCCTCGTCGACCATGAGCGCCGTGACGGGGGCGACGCTGCCCTCGGGGACGTAGCCCGGCTTCCACGTCGAGGCGGTCCGCGGCCCGGTGTAAAGGCTGTCGTCGTAGGCCACCGCCACCTTGGCGACCCCGGCCGCCTTGAGCGCCTTGGCCGTGCGCAGCGCGAGCGAGGCGAGCGAGGCGGGCTGCGGGTAGACGGCCTGCGACGGTCTGGCCACCGTCAACGTGGGATCGCCCCCGCCGACCAGGATGACCGAGTTGGGCGCGGAGCCGCGCACCACCCGGGTGCTGAGCCTGGCGTCGGGGCCCAGAGAGGCCAGCGCGGCGACCGAGGTGGCGACCTTGGTCGTCGAGGCCGGGGTGATGCCCGTCTCGGCGCCGCTGCCGAACAGGAGGGCGCCCGTCTCCGCGTCGATGACCGCCGCGCCGACGCTGTCGCCCAGCGCGGGGTCCCCCAGCGCCTCGGTGAGCCTCCCTGCCAAAGTACCCTTGGCAGGGAGAGGTCCGTTCCCCCCCGCGGCCAGCACCGGACCCGCGGTGATGACCGGGACGGGAGGCGGCTCAGCCGAAGCGACCGGTGCGGGCGCCTTCTCGGTCAGCGCATCGCTGGTGAGCAGGTGGGCACCGGCCGCGACGACGAACAGTTGCAGCAAGACGAGAGTGACCAAGGCCACCCCCCGCTCGCGCCGCATTACGTCGCCGACCTTTCATGAATCGGTACCCAACAGCTGTTACGCCTACGAGACACTAACGCCCATCCGGGGGTGCCCGGGGGCTTGAGCGGAGGAACACGCGGTGGAGTTCGACGTTCTCGTTGAGATTCCCAAGGGGCAACGGAACAAGTATGAGGTGGACCACGAGTCCGGGCGGATCAGGCTCGACAGAATGCTCTTCACCTCCACGCAGTACCCCGCCGACTACGGCTTCATCGAGGACACCCTCGGCGAGGACGGAGACCCCCTCGACGCCCTGGTGCTGCTTCAGGAGCCGACGTTCCCCGGCTGCCTGATCAAGTGCCGCGCGGTCGGGATGTTCCGCATGACGGACGAGAAGGGCGGTGACGACAAGGTCCTGTGCGTTCCCGCCACGGACCCCCGGATGGAGCACATCCGCGACATTCACCACGTGCCCGAGTTCGACCGTCTGGAGATCCAGCACTTCTTCGAGGTCTACAAGGACCTGGAGCCCGGCAAGTCCGTCGAGGGCGCCAACTGGGTCGGGCGGGTCGAGGCCGAGGAGGAGATCAAGCGCTCCATCAAGCGCGCCGAAGACGCGGGGCCCGGGCACTGATCTGAGCGACGGGGTCGCACCGCCCGCGTCGTCGGACCGGGCGCCGTTGATGTGGTGCAGGACGACGCAGAGCACGTGCTCCTCGGGGCTGAGCTCGATCAGCGAGACACGGAACGGCGGCGCGGCGGACAGGTCG